>JBKJQM010000489.1:0-19435 GCA_046594005.1 Mycobacteriales bacterium | reverse complement strand
GTGCCGTGCGCGGACAGCCGCAGCTCGAGGTCGTCCTGGTCCACGCGCAGGCCGAACACCTTGAGGAAGCGGCTGCGTCGCCCGAGCAGCTCGTACAGCCCGTCGTCGGCCTGCCGCGCCAGGTCCCCGGTGCGCAGCCGGTGCACGGTCCGCCCGACGGCGAGGTCGGCGGGCGAGCTCGCGTAGCCGAGCATCACCCCCGGTCCGGTGAAGACCAGCTCACCGTCCTCCGCCAGCTCGATGGACCCCCCGGGCACCGGCAGGCCGATCGCCTCCGGGCGCAGGGCGGCCAGGTGCGGCGGGAGCACCGTCATGCGCGCGGTCGCCTCGGTCTGGCCGTACATGACGACCAGCTCCCAGCCGGCTGCCTCGCCGACCTGCGCCCACCGGCGTACGAGGTCGGGGGCCAGGCGCCCGCCGGCCTGCGTGACGCGGCGCAGGGCCGGGAGGTCGGCCCCGTCGAACCCGATCGAGTCCAGCAGCGCGAAGGTGTACGGGACAGCCGGGAACGTCGTCGCCCCCGACCGCCGGAACAGCTCCCAGAAGCAGGGGTCCGCGACCGACAGCTCGGACAGCACGACCGCTGCGCCCTGGAGCAGGTGGCTGTTCAGCACCGACAGCCCGTAGCAGTAGTGCATGGGCAGCGTCATCGCCGCCCGGTCGTCCGGCCGCACGCCGACCGCCTCCACGATCGCGGCAGCGTTGGACAGCAGGTTGTCGTGGGACAGGCGCACCAGCTTCGCGGTGCCGCTGGTGCCGGAGGTCGTGAGCAGCAGGGCGAGGTCCGGGTGCAGGTCGTGCGCGCTGACCTCGTGCCGCTCGTCGACGACGACGTGGCCGTCGCCGGCGCGCAGGACCACGTCCGGGTCGTACGCCGCTGCGAGCTCGTCCGAGCCGGGCGGCAGGAGCATGAGCGGGCAGCCGGCCGCGAGCGCCGCCAGGTAGCCGGTCACCGCCTCGACCGTCCCCGCCCCCTCGAGCAGGACCAGGCGCCGCGCCGGGCCGAGCCGGCGGGCCAGGTCGGCGGTGCGGACGGCGAGCTGCTCGTACGTCAGCTCGAGGTCGGGGGTGAGGAGAGCGACGGCAGAGCCGCGGGCCGCCAGCGCTGCGACGAGCGGCAGGACGCCGTGCTCGGCCTGCGCGCTCACGCGTCGTGGGGAGCAGGAACGGCCTGCCCGCCCGCTCCGCTGTGCCGCACGTCGTCTCCCGTTCCCGCTCCGATTAGGTAAGGGACACCTTAGTAAAGTGCGTCCGGGTGTCAAGCCGCGCGCCCGCCCGCCCCCGGGGGAGCGGACGGGCGCGGGCGTGCGGCGGGGTCGGGCTACGCGGCGCGGATCCCACGGTGCGGGGCGACCTCGACCGGCGGCTCGCCGGCGCGGTGGCCGAGGGCCTGCACGACGCTGCGCACGAGCTCGCCGCCGCCGACGAGGACCAGACCGGTCGCGACAGGGTGCATCCAGGAGCTGCGCAGCTCCTGGCCGAAGGCCGTGAAGACGGAGTAGTCGAGGGCCCAGGCGAAGCCGGCGGCAAGGACGACGGCGATCGTGCGGGACAGGGCTGCCGGCACGCGGAACGGCAGGACCTCGTCGACCACCTGCATCACGACGGTGAGTCCGAGGGCGAGTCCGAGGAAGACGACGAAGGCGTACATGGCCACCACTCCTGTGGTGAGGTCGGCGGGGCGCCTTGCCCCGCTCACGTCGTTGGACTGCGCGCCTCGGAATCGGTTACAGGGCGAACGGCTACAGCGGGAGCGGCAGCACGCCGTTCTCGAGGTTCTTGCCGATGACGGCCATGGACTCGGCCAGCTCGGCAGTGCGCGTGAACTCCACGGTCCTGGCGTTCGTCCGCACGAGCGGCAGGTGCCCGGGCGGCAGGTGGTAGGCGGACCCCGCCGTGACGACCTCCTCGTGATCGGCGTAGCGCACGACGAGCTCCCCCTCGAGCAGGTAGCCGTAGTGGGTGGCCTGGCAGCGGTCGTCGGGCAGGCCGGCGAACAGCGGCGCCGGGTCAGCAGCCCCCATGGTCTCGACGGACACCGTCGTGTCGCCCCACTCGACGGTCCTCGCCTCGTAGCCCTCCATGGCCGCGGCGACCTCGATCTGGTCCAGCTGTGCACTCGGCATGACGCCCCCCTTGACGGCCGGGCACCTCCCGGCCTGCTCGGACGATGGACCTGCCCCGCGGCCCTGCCTAGCCCGATGGCCCGTCGCGGTGCGGTGGGATGCCGCCGTGGACGTCGACCCGGCCCTGGTGCGCGCGGTGCAGCGCGGCGAGCCGGGCGCGATGGACGCGCTGATCCGCGCGACGTACACCGACGTGTACGCCCTCGCGCGGCGGCTGCTGGGCGACACCAGCGACGCGGCCGACGCGACGCAGGAGGTGTACGTCCGGGTGGTGCGCTCGGTCCTCGGCTTCCGCGGCGAGTCCTCGTTCGGCACCTGGCTGCACCGGGTGACCGTCAACGTCTGCAGCACGGCGCTGACCCGGCGCGGCGACGTGCGGGCCCGGGGGCAGTCCGCCGGCGCCGCCGAGTTCTCGGTGGAGGTGGCCGACGACGCGCCGGACCCGTCGGCCCGCGCCGAGCTGGCCGACCTCGCGCAGCGGGCCGCCGCCGCGCTCGCGACGCTGCCGGAGGACGCTCGGGAGGTGGTGGTCCTGCGCGACGTGCAGGGCCTGTCGACGAAGGAGACCGCACAGGTGCTGGGCATCTCGGAGGGCGCCGTCAAGGTGCGGCTGCACCGCGCGCACGTGCGGCTGCGGGAGCTGGTCGCGCCGTGAGCCGGATCTGCGAGGAGGTGCAGCGGCAGCTGCCGGCGTACGTCGACCGGTCCCTGCCCCGCGTGCGCCGACGGCTGGTCGGCCTGCACCTGCGCCGCTGCTCGGACTGCCAGGTCGCCTTCAGCCGCGAGCGCGACCTGACCGCCGGCCTCGGGGTGCTCGCCTCCCCCGCGGGCGAGCCGCCGCCGGGGCTGCTGGAGGACCTGCTCGCGCAGGCGGCCGACCCGGGGCTCAAGGCCCGTGCCGCCGTCCCCGCGCGCGGGGCGGTGAGCGGTGCGCGGCCGGTCCTGTCGGTTGCGCTGCTGGTGGCGGGGGCGGCGGCCGGGACGGGCGTCGGCTACGCCGGCTGGCGGGGGGCGCGGCGGCTGCGCCGGCGCTGAGGGGCCGCGCTCACGCCGGACCGCCCGTACTGGGCTGCGCGGCGAGCAGCTGGGCGACCGACGTGTGGTGCCACCTGCGGCCCACCGCTGTCCGCCGTCCCTCCAGGTTGAGCCGCGCCGCGATGGTGTGCAGGCTCGCGCCCTCGTCCTGCAGCTCCAGGGTGCGCCGGACTGTGTCCTCCGACGGTGGGAGTGCGGTGTCCCGGGCCGCCCTCTCTGGTCGCAGCGCGCGCTCGAGCCACGCGACCGTGGTGTCGCGGTCGGCCGGTCGCCGGAAGACGTAGCCCTGCCCGAGCGTGCAGCCCACGTCCCGCAGCACCTCCAGCTGGTCGAGGGTCTCGATCCCCGCGGCCAGGCACCCGATGCCTGACCGCCGGGCGAGGGCGACCAGCGAGCTGAGCAGAGCGGACGGCCGCCGCTCCGGCCCGAGCGCCGCGACCACGGAGCGGTCGATCTTGAGCATGTCCACGGGCAGCCGACCGAGGTAGCTCGAGGACGACCACCCCGTGCCCGCCCCGTCGACCACGACGCGCACGCCGAGCGCGCGCATGTCGGCGAGCGCGCCGGACACCTCGTCGACGTCGACGCCCGCGGTCACCTCCGACACCTCGAGCACCAGCGCGTCCGACGGGCAGGACGCCTGGCGCAGCGCCTCACGGACGATGCCGACGGCATCCGGGACGAAGAGCTGGCGGGCCGACAGGTTGACCGCGACGCGCAGCTCCGCCTCGGGGAAGCGGCGCCGCCAGGCGGCAGCGGTGACGCAGGCCTCGCGCAGCACGTGCTCGCCCAGCGGCACCACGAGCCCGCTGCGCTCGGCCAGGTCCAGGAAGGCACCGGGGCGCAGGAGCCCACGTGTCGGGTGCTGCCACCGGACCAGAGCCTCCACGCCCACCGGGACGGAGCCGGCGAGGCGGACCACGGGCTGGAAGTGCAGCAGCAGCTGGCCGCTGTCCAGGGCGGTGCGCAGCTCGGCAGCCACGTCGACGGCCAGGCGGGGGTCGGCGTCGGCCGGCGGTCGCGGCGAAGACGTGGCCGGCGCACGCACGGCCTGCTTGGCGGTGCGGACGGCGAGCAGGCCCTGCAGCACGAGCCGGGAGGCGCTGACGGGAGGTGATGTCACCGCGGACACGGTCGCTCCCAGGTGCAGCTCCCGGCCGGCGACGACCACAGGCCGGTCGAGGGCCCCGACCACGGCCGACGTGGTGGCTGCAGCGTCGGCGCGGTCCTCGTCGGTGAGCAGCACGAAGACGTCGCCGCTCCAGCGGCCCACCTCCCAGGTGCCCGCGACCCGGACCAGCCGGCCGGCGACCTGCGTGAGCACCCGGTCGCCGCCGGCCCGGCCGCAGACGTCGTTGACGGCGCGGAAGGCCTCGAGGTCCACGACCAGGAGCGCCGTGGTGCGGCCCATCGCCAGGCGGCGCTCCACCGCGGACTGCGACAGCACCTGCGTCAGGGAGTCCCGCTCGGACCCGGTCGCCGGCAACGACCAGGAGGTCACGTCGTGCGCCATGCACATGCCGCCGGCCGGCCGGCCGGAGGCGTCGTGCGTCGGGCGGTGGTGGAGGTCCCAGACGCGGCCGCCGTACTCCAGGACCCGCTCGTCCGGGTAGCCGGCCAGGCAGCGCTCGATCCCCTCGCGGACCTGCGGGTCGTCGCCGTACGCGTCGAACATCGACCGGCCGACGCTCGCGGCCGGGTCGAGGCGCAGGCCCGCCCAGCCCGACCCCCCGGCGTAGGTGATCGTGCCCGTGGCGTCGTAGGCCAGGAAGCAGACCGGAGCCTCGACGAGGTCGCCCGCGAGCGACGCCCCCGGCTGGTCCTGCACCTGTACGGCAAGGGTGCCGCCGTCCCTCCGCTGCCCCGCCACGTGCTCCACGGTCCTCCTCTGCTCCTGCGCCGACGCAGGAGTAGAGCACCCGCGGGACCGGGCATCCAGAAGGGTCATGTCGGGACACACCGGGAACTACGCCGTTCAGGTGACGTCCGCGCCCATCGGTGACGCCACGACTGCGCCGGACGGCTCAGCGCAGGGCCGTACGGACCCGGCGGCGCACGCTCAGCGGCCGGCAGGACTCCGCCGGACGGCCCAGCTGCGACGGCCCGCCGGCGCCAGGCGGTCGCGCTCAAGTCGTCGGCCCGCGGGGGCGAAAGCGGGGCAACCAACCACGTACCCCCTCACCCCCGGGAGCCCCCTCGTGCCACCTCTCCGCTCCTCCCCGGCCCGTCCGTCCGGCGCCCTGCCGGTCGGGCTGTCAGCCGTCGCGACCCTGGCCGCCGGAGCCCTGGTCGCCTGGCTGCCGCTCGCCGGCGCCCCGGCCGTCCTCCGCACCGCGACGCAGCTCGCGCCCGCCGCGGTCGCCTCAGCGGCGCCGGCCCCGGTCGCCGCACCGGCCGTCGTGGCCCCTGCGCACCGCGCGCGGCCCGCCGCGGTCACCGCACCGCACGCGGCCGCCCGGGTGACAGCTCCCTTCCTCGCGGCACAGGCGACGGGAGGGCTGACGTGCACCGCGACGGTCCTGGGCCCGCAGCTGTGCGTGCACGGCGAGGACGCCCCGCCGGCAGACCCCACGCGCGAGCACGGCGACCAGGGCGACGGCGCGATGGTCGAGGTCGAGGGTGGCGACGTGCCGCTGGCCTGCTACGGCGACGGGCGCAGCGGCCCGCGGGTGCGCGCTGTCTACGCACGGCCGGACGGCTCGGCCGACCGCTTCGCCGAGAGCCTGCCGTCGTTCCGGCGCTGGGCGTCGGTCGTGGACCGGCAGGTCGACGCCAGCGCGATGCGCACGGGCGGGCGCCGGCACGTGCGGTTCGTGACGACCGCCGGGCCCGACTGCGTGCTGAGCGTGACCCGGGTGACCCTGCCCGTCTCGGCCTTCACGTCCTTCAGCGCGATGGTGAACGCCCTCCAGCAGGCCGGGTTCGGCGCGGACGGCACCAAGAACCTCGTCTGGGCGGACGCGAGCGGTTACTGCGGGATCGCCTCCACGTACGTCGACGACTCCGCCGGCCTGACGAACGCCAACAACCAGGGCGCCGGGTTCGCCCGCGTCGACCGCCGGTGCTGGGGCAAGGTCGAGACCCACGAGATCGTGCACATGCTCGGCGGGGTCCAGCCGTCGGCACCGCACTCCACGCTGGGGCTGCACTGCAACGACGGGGAGGACCCCATGTGCTACGACGACGGCGCCGGACGCAGCGCCCAGCAGAGCGTCTGCGCTGACCACGCGACGGTCCTGGACTGCCGCAACGACGACTACTTCTCGACCGCTGCGCCGCGCGGCAGCTACCTGCAGACGCACTGGAACGTCGCCCGCAGCTCCTACCTGGCGGCGCAGACGTCGGAGCCGGCACCCGCCGCCTCCCCCGCGCCGGCACCCGCACCCGCACCGGCCGCGCCGTCGCCGGCCCCATCACCCTCCGCCTCCCCGACGTCCGGCGGACTGCTCGGCGGCCTGCTACCGGCGCTCCCGCTGCCGGCCGTGCTCGGCGCACGGGGATGACCGAAGCGGCTCTGGACGCGGCCTTCGGGTCGGCGACAACGCAGCGGGGGCTGACGAGACTGCGCGCCGCGGTGCGGGCGACCCGCCCCGTACCTGCACCCGCGAGGCGCGACCGCGAGTACCTGCGCTCGGTGTTCGCCGCCGAGCTGGCCGGCGGCGCGAGGGCCTGAGGCTCGCGAGCGCTACGGCAGCGGGTAGGACCCGCTCGGGTTCCAGGCCTTCTTCGCCAGCTGAACGTCGAAGAAGCCACTGTTGCCGTCGGAGTACCAGACCTCGTTCCGCTCCGGGGCGAAGGCGGGCGCGCTCATGGCGTAGCCGCCCTGCTCCAGCGGGACCTCGTTGGTGGTGTTCGGCTGGTTGAAGTACGCCACCTCGCGCGGGTGCTTCGGGTCGCGGACGTCGAACACGCGCAGGCCGGACAGGATCATGCTGCAGGCCACGATGCCCGGCTCGACCTCGCGCGGGACGGAGCAGTAGTGCGCGGCGTAGCCCTGGACGCCGAACTTCGCCTGCGGGTCGCCCTGCTGGCTCCGGTCCTCGCGGGCGGCCTTCTCGTGCACCTCGAGCCGGATGCGGCTGACGACCTTGGGCCTGCGCTCGTCCGAGATGTCGATGATGCGGGCGGCGCCGACGGTGGACTTCGGGTCGTACGACAGCGGGTTCGAGTCGTACTCGTCGAACTCGATCAGGTGCTTCTTGCCGCCGATCGTGACCGGCAGTGCGTTCTGCGGGATCGACACCTCGGGCCAGGTCAGGTAGCTGACCTCCGTGACCTTCGGGTTCGGCAGGCGCCGCTGGACCTGGCTGACGTCCAGGATCCGCAGCCCGCTGGCCTGCTTGCTGTTGCCCCGGTCGGCGAGGTAGGCGCGGTTGCCGTCGGAGCTGAACGACATCCCGTGGATCGTCCACTGCGTGGAGCGGAAGACGATGCGCGGCGCCGACGGGTCGGTCAGGTCGATCGCCGTGGTGCCGGCCTGGGCGGTCGTGTTCACCCAGTACGTGCGGCCGTCGGGCGAGAACCCGCCCTCGTGGCCGAGGATGCCGAGCGGCGAGGTGGACTTGAGGACAGGGTGCCGGCAGTCCTGCGAGACGTCATAGACGTCGACGATGCCGACCTGCGTGCCGGGCGAGCCGGCGTTGGCGACGAGCAGCCCTCGCTTGTGGTTGAGGCGCAGCGACTCGTGCGTGGTCTGCATGGCGGGGGTCGACAGCACGGCGGTGCGCACGGGGTGCGCCGGGTCGCTCATGTCGAGGACGGTCAGGCCGAGCACGCCCTTGCGGAGGTCCTTGGGGAACAGCAGCGTCGAGTCGTAGTAGGCGCACTCGCGGCCGGTGCGGTCGAGGTAGCGGTGCACCTGGAAGCCGCCGGTCTCGCCGTAGTGACCGACCTGCGAGGCGTTGCAGGTGTAGCCCCGCGCGGCGCGGCCGCTCGAGAAGTCGGCCAGGCTGACGCGGCCCTGACGGCCGGTCTCCGGGGCGTCGCCGGGAGAGCAGGAGGTGGCGCGCGGCGTCGCGCCGCGCAACGCCGGAGCCCGGGTCCCGGCAGCAGCGGGCGCGTTGACGCCGTGGGCCTGGGCGTAGCCGCGGACGGCGGCGAGGTCGACCGGACCCAGTCCGGCGGAGGCGGAGGCGGTGGCGACGCCGACGGCGGCGAGGCAGGCGCTGGCGACGAGCAGGCGGGGGGCGGCCACGGGGGAGCTCTCCAGGGTGGTCGAGGGGCGCAGGAGTCCCTGCACGAGCAGTGCAACGACCGCGGGACACCCGCGACACGGGAGCTGGGACACGTGTCAGGTGTCACACGCCCCTGCTCAGCGCAGGAACCAGCTCCCGACGTCCGCGCCGACATGCGCCACCGCAGGTGCCACGAAGGTGCCGGTCCGCACGCGCAGCAGTCCGAGCAGGACACCTACGGCGAGGTCGAGGGGCAGCACGTGCCAGCCGTACAGCGGCACGTGCAGCAGCGCGAACGCGGCCGCGCTCGTGGCGACCGCCCAGCCGGTGCCGGCCAGCTCGGCCACCGCGTCGTGCAGGGCGCCGCGCAGGAAGGCCTCCTCGGCGCCGGCGACGACCAGCACGACGAGCGTCCACCGGAGCAGGCCGGCCGTCCCCGGCAGCGACTGGCCGCGGACCACGGCGACGATGGCCGGCGGCGCGCACAGGACAAGTGCGCCGCCGAGGCCGGTGAGCCAGACGCGACGTCCCCAGGTGACCGGCGTGCCGACCGACCAGGTGAGTGCGACGAGCGCAGCCGCGAACACCAGTGCCGCCGGCACGTGGGCGGCCGCACCCGGGCCCCCGACGACGACCCGCAGCGCGAGGGCCGCGGCGTAGGCGCCGAGGAGCAGTCCCGTCCGCTGCGCGGGCGGCGCGAGGACCGCGGACGTCACGCGGGGCGCCTCCGGCGCACGACGCCGGCCGTTCCGAGCAGGGCGAGGGCGGTGGCCGCGAGGGCGACCGGTGCGCCGGTGGCGGGCAGCCGGCCGGTGCGACCCCGTGCAGAGCTCGCCGGCGGCGCGCCGACCCGGGCGGGGGCGGCCGACCGCACGGCGGGTGCCGCGCCGCGCATCGTGACGCCGTTCGTCAGCCGCACCACCTGCAGGCCGTTGGCCTGGCTGGAGAAGCCGATCTCGTTGCGGGCGGGGAAGAACCTGATGTCCGACGAGGTCAGGTCGGCGGTCCCGCCGATGCCCGTGCCCGTCGATCCGGCGGTCCCCGGCTGGTTCTGCCCCGGGTGCGCAGGCGGGTTGTAGTACGCCACCTCGCGAGGCCGGCTCGGCGTGCTGACGTCGTAGATGCGCACGCCGGACTGCCACTGGCTGCACGCGACGAGCTTGGCGTTCGCGGGGTCGTCGGGCGCGCAGTAGTGCGCGTCGTAGCCGAACAGCCCGCCGGTGGTGTCGTTCACGACAGTGGCGCAGTTCGCGACGTCCTGCACCTCCGTGCGCAGCCGGGAGACGATCACGGGCTTGCGGGCGTCCGTCACGTCGATGAGGCGCGTGTAGCCGTACGGCGGCACCCCTTCCGCGCACGCACTGACCCAGCTGACATTGGAGCCGACGCCGCGGCTGCCGAGCTCGTCGGACGCCGCGACGTAGGTCCGCGCGCCGATCCGCATGACCTGCGCGGTCTGCGCGGTGCTGCCGTCTTCCCACACCAGGCTGGACAGGACGCGGACCTTCGGGTTCGGGCGCCGGGCCTGGATGTCGCTGACGTCGAGGACCGCGAGCCCGTTCGCCGTCTCCGCGAGGCCGTGCGCGGACGAGGCGTCGACACCGACGATGTTCGTGCCGAAGTAGCCGACGTACGCGGTCTTCCCGTCGGGGCTGAGCGACAGGTCGTGCAGCGCGCCGTCGAGGTCCGGGCCACCAGTCCACGTCACCAGCGGCGTCGGCCGCCGGGGGTTGTCCACGTCGACGGCGATGAAGCCCGTGAAGTCGTCGTTGCCGGCGTAGTAGGTGCGGCCGTCCGGCGCGAAGTTGCCGGCGTGCCCCTTGTTGCCGGGCAGGTCCACCTGCGCCAGCAGCCGGGGGGTCGCGCAGCGCGAGACGTCGTAGACGGCGAAGCCCGGTCCGGCCTTCTCGATCGCCGCCATCAGGTGGCGCGGTTCGTTGGTCTTCAGCGACTCCCAGACGTCGAGCATGCTGCGCTCGGTGAGGTGGCCGACGGTCCGCAGGTCGGGGCTCCCGACGCCGTCGACGACCGCCGTGCCGGGAGCGCTCTGGCGGCTGTTGTTCGCGGTGCCGTAGTAGCCGCAGGTGCCGGCGAAGGCGCTCTGGATGAACGACCCCTCCCCGACCTCCGAGGCGACCAGCGCGGTGTTGCAGCGGTAGCCGTCGGCCGACCGCCCCGAGAGCCGGTCCGCCAGCGGCACCTGCCCCTGCAGCCCCGTCTCGACGGGATCGCTCGCGCCGCAGGTCGCCCGCGGCACGCTGTCCGTGCCGGCGGACACCGGGCCCCGCGACTGAGCCGATCCGGGGGCCGCGGTCCAGGCCACGGCGACCAGCGCGAGGGCGGCGGCGGACAGCACAGCGGGCACGGAAGGACGTCGTGTCATGGCGAGGGTTTCGACGCGTGCGCCGCGTCACCTCCTCGGCGTCGGCGAAGGACCACGACGGCCCCGAGCAGGAGGACCGCGAGCGCTGCGGGCAGCAGCAGCGCCCGCGCCGACCTGCCCGAGCTCCGGTAGCGCTCGAGCAGTGCGGCGTCCTCCACCCGCACCGCCACGACACGACCGGCGACGGGCAGGGCCGCGCTGTAGACGTCCGCCCCGGTACGGCGGGTACGCAGCGCCTCCCATCGACCGTCCCGTTCGAGCAGCACCGTGATCGGAGGCTGCACGTCGGCCGGCACGCGCAGCTGCACCAGCGCCACGCCCGACAGCGCAACACCAGCCCCGTCTGCCGCCTGCAGCACCAGGCGGTAGGCGTTGCTCTCGACCACGACGCCGGGCACGTCGTCCGGCGGGGCGCCCGGTTCGAGCCGGACGACGACCCGGTCCGCGGCGGAGCGGAGCACGCCTGGCTCGAGCACGACGAGCGCCTGCGGTCCCTGCTCGACGGTCAGCACCGTGGCCTGCGCGCCGTTGCGCCCACCGGACATGGCCAGCTGCTGCTCGGCACCCGCCGCCGGCGGGGCGGGCTGGGCCCCTGCCGGGGCGACGACCCAGCGGTACGGCTCGTCGGGCAGATCCACGCCGTCGTACAGCGGCTGGCCCGTCAGGGGAGCCAGCACGCAGAGCGCGGCGAGCAGGGCGGCCGCGCCGACGGCTCGCGTCCGCCGGGAGGTGGGCACGGCGGAGAGTACGACCGCCCGCGCGCCGGGGGCGGACAGGGCATCCTGCGCAGCGGGCACCGCGCCCGCCGATCGGAGGCTCCTGTGCCGGACCGTCGCACCTTCCTCGGTGGCGCCGCCGCGGCGGTCGCCGGCGTCGTGGTCGCCCCGACGGCGGCCCGTGCGTCGACACCTGCAGCGTTCCGGCACGGCGTCGCGAGTGGCGACCCGTTGCCCGACCGGGTCGTCCTGTGGACCCGGGTCACGACCGACCGGGACGCGGCCGTCACGTGGGTCGTCGCCCTTGACGCCGGTCTCACCCGCATCGTCCGGCGAGGCGTCGCCCGCGCCACCGCCGAACGGGACCACACCGTGAAGGTCGACGTCGGGCGCCTGTCTCCGTACACCGTCCACTGGTACGCCTTCGAGGTCGACGGCGTCCGCTCCCCGGTCGGACGGACCCGCACCGCGCCCGCCGCCGGGCAGGACGTCGGCAGGCTGCGCTTCGCCGTCGCGACCTGCGCCAAGTACGACGCGGGTTACTTCAACGCCTACGCGCGCATCGCGGAGGCGGACGTCGACGCGGTCCTGCATTGCGGCGACTACATCTACGAAGGGGGCCAGGCCGACGACGGGCCGCCCGAGCGGCTCACCGTCCCGCCGACCGAGGTGCGGACGCTGGCCGGCTACCGGACGCGGCACGCGCACTACAAGACCGACCCGGATGCCCAGCGCATGCACGCCGCGCATCCCATGGTGTCGACGTGGGACGACCACGAGGCCAGCAACGACAGCTGGGCGGACGGAGCCGCCGCGCACGACCCGGCGACCGAGGGGACGTGGGCAGCGCGCAAGTCCGCAGCGCAGCGGGCGTACGACGAGTGGATGCCGGTGCGGCTGCCGGTGCCGGGCGACCCGTCTCGGATCTACCGGCGCCTCGGCTACGGCGCGCTGGTCGACATCGTCGTCGTCGACACCCGCCTCGAGGGCCGCACGCAGCAGCTGACCGGTCTCGACGGCGACCAGCTCATCATCGATCCCGCGGTCGCCGACCCGGCGAGAAGCATGTACTCCCCGGCTCAGCGCACCTGGATCGAGCAGGGCCTGAGTGCGAGCCGAGCCGTCTGGAAGCTGGTCGTCAACCAGGTGCTCGTCAGCCAGCTCAAGGCCGTCGGCCTCCCTCAGGATGCGAGCGACGCGCTGGCCTCACTGGGGTCCAGCAGCGTGCCGTCGCAGGGCGTGACGCTCGCCGCCGACATCTGGGACGGGTACGCCGCAGAGCGGGCTCGTCTGCTGGGCTTCCTGCGCAGCGAGCCCGTGAAGGACGTCGTGGTGCTGACGGGCGACATCCACGCATCGCTCGCCAACGACCTCAGCGAGGACCCGTACGACCTGCTGCTGCCGCCTGTGGCGGTCGAGGTGGTGACGCCGTCCGTGACGAGCACGAACTTCGACGAGGCTCTCGGTGTGCCGCCACGCACGACGTCGCTCGGCATCGAGGCGGCTCTCCGTACGCAGAACCCGAACACGAAGTACGTGGAGCTGGACAGCAACGGCTGGGTGCTCCTCGACATCACCCGCGAGCGCGTGCAGGCCGAGTGGTACCTCGTCGACACGGTCCTGGCGCGGACCTCGACCCAGCGACTCGACGCGACGTGGCAGGTCCTGCGCGGCGAGCAGCGGTTGTCACCAGGAGGCGGTCGCACCGCCGCGCGGCCGTCCCGCCCGGCACCGCCGGAAGCCGAGCCGATCTCTGCCCCGCGTCCCGAGGGTCAGCTCGCCGCGACCGGCGGTGCGCCGCTCGCGGCCGCCGCCCTCGCCGCGCTGGCTGCAGCGGCCGTTGTCCGTCAGCGGGACGCCTGAGCTGTTGCCCCGAGCACGCAGCAGCCCCGACACCGCGCTCGACGTGCCGCGGGGCCGGCA
Organism: Mycobacteriales bacterium; assembly: GCA_046594005.1. Lineage (GTDB taxonomy): Bacteria > Actinomycetota > Actinomycetes > Mycobacteriales > SCTD01 > SCTD01. The sequence goes on along the minus strand of JBKJQM010000489.1, from coordinate 6,078 downwards.
GCCATCGACACACGATCTCCATGCGGGCAGGCGTCTGCGTCGAGCCTCGGCGGGGCAGGGTCGATGAGACGGGCGTCACGCCGGGGCCCGAGATCGGGGATGTCCATGACAGACACGGACAGCACGTCAGGGCAGGCGGCGCCGCCGCCGCCTGCCGCTACCGGGAGCCGCTGGACCTGGCTGCTCCCTGCGCTCACCTTCGTCGCCGGTGTCGCGCTGGCCGGGGCGGTCTTCGCCGTCACGGACAGCGGAAACGACAGTGGGACGGAGGCCGACGCACGTGCCAGTGCCTCGCCCGCCTCCCCGACGCCCCTTCCGTCGCCGGCCGGCCTCGTCGTGACCGTGCCGCAGTCCTGCCTCGATGCTGCCGACGGGGTCACCCGGACCTCGCAGGAGGTGCGCGGGGCGGTCGACGCAGTCCGCGACCTCGATGCGCGGCGCCTGCAGGAGATCGTCGACCGCATCCAGGCCCTGCAGCCGCAGGTGCAGGAGCTCGCGAACTCCTGTCGGGCGACCGCCGGGGCACGCCTGGAGGACGGCACCCTGGCCTCGCCGGCCGCGGCGCCGAGCCAGGAGGCCGTCCCGAGCCCGACCCCGACCGCGTGACCTCTGCGCAGGCAGGCCGGGAGGAGCTCGTACGAGGGCTGCTCGCGACCTGGTGCGCCCTCTGGCTCGTCGTCGGGATCTGGACCGGCTACGAGCTGTGGCGGCTGGCCGACCTCGGCAGGACGGTCGCCGACAGCGGACGGGCCCTGGACTCCGCCGGCTCCGCACTCGAGAGCCTGGGCGCCGTGCCGCTCGTCGGCGACAAGACGGCTGCTCTCGGGCGAGAGGTGCGCGCCAACGGCGCCGATGTCGTCGTGGGCGCCCAGGACGCCGGAGGGTCCGTGCGACGGCTGGCCGTGCTGCTCGGCCTGACCATCACCCTGGTCCCGTCAGCCCCCGTCGTGGTCCTCGTCCTGGCGGTCCGCAGCGGACGCCTGCGTGTCGTACGTCCGTGACGTGCGCGCACCCCCCTCTCGGCGGAGAACGAGCCGCCTGTGGACCGAGACGCTGGTGCGGCTGCGGTGGACGGTCCTCGCTGTCTGGGCCGCCGTGGCGGTCGCGGTCGTCACCTGGCTGCCGCCCCTGACGGGCGGTGACAGCGACCTCAAGGGCTTCGCCTCGGGCAACCCGGCGGTCGAGACCGAGCTGCGGTCCTTCGAGCTCTTCGGCTTCCCGCTGACGGGCCGGACCGCGATCGTGCAGCGCAACCCCGACGGGCTGTCTGCCTACGCGCAGGCCGAGGCCGTGCTGCGCGCCGTGGCGCTGAGCCAGGGCGCGTACGACACGTCCCTGCTCGGCGCGCTCCCGGTGCCCAACACCCTCGCGGCCTTCCCGGGGTCGGCGGAGAGCGGCACGACTGTCGTGACCTACCTGTTCAACGATCCGCGGACCAGCTTCTCGGCGCAGCGGCGCGCGGCCGAGCGGTTCGCACAGCAGCAGCTGGACGACCCGGACGACGCCTTCGTCGGCGTGACCGGATCCGTGCCGGCGCGTGACGCCCAGGCCCAGCTGATCGCCTCCCACCTGCACCTGGTCGAGCTGGTGAGCGTGCTGGCGATCGCGCTCATCGTCGGGCTCACCTTCCGCTCGGTGGTGGCCCCGCTGCTGACGCTGGGGACCGTCGGCGTCGCCGTCACGGTCACCCTCGGCGTCGGCGGCTACGTCGGGCAGCTGCTCGGCGTGGCGGTGCCCGCGGACCTCGAACCGCTCATCGTGGCGCTGCTGCTCGGCGTCGTCACGGACTACTCGATCCTGTTCCTGTCCGGTCTGCGGTCGCGCGTCTCGGCCGGCGACGAGCGGCTGCCGGGCGCGCGACGCGCCGCCCACGACCTGGCGCCGATCGTCGCCGTCGCGGGCGTCACTGTGGCGGCCGGAGCGGGCGCCATGGTCGTCGCCCGCTCGGCCCTGTTCCGCGGAGCCGGACCGGCCCTGGCACTCACCGTCGTCATCGGCCTCGTGGTCGCACTGACGCTGGTACCGGCGCTGATGGGGATCTTCGGCCGATGGGCGTTCTGGCCATCGCGTCCGAGTGGTCGGCCCGTGCCGGAGCGGGCGCCCACCCGGGTCGTGCACCTGGTCACGCAGCGGCGTACGGCGGCGCTCGTCGCCGCGGGGTGCGTGGCCGTGCTGGCGCTCGCGGCCCTGCCGCTCACCGGCCTCAGACTCGGCCTGGGGTTCGTCCAGTCGCTTCCGGGCGACGAGCCCGTTGCCGTCGCGGCAGCCGCGGCCGAGCGGGGGTTCGCTCCCGGGATCCTGTCGCCGACCGAGCTGCTGCTCGAGGGCGACGACGTGGGAACGCAGCGGGTGGCCCTCGCGCGGCTCGACGACGCGCTCACCCGGCAACCGGGCGTCGCAGGGGTCCTCGGCCCCGGCGACCTGCGCCTGCCCCGCGGTGTGGACGTCCTGACCACGGGGGACGACCGGGCAGCGCGCTACCTGGTCGTCCTCGACTCCTCCCCGCTCGGCGCGGAGGCGATCGAGAACGTGCGGCGGCTCCAGGGCCGGCTCCCGGCGCTGCTCAAGCAGGCCGGAGTGACCGGCGCCTCGGCGGCCCTCGCCGGCGACACGGCGCTGTCGGCGACGGTCGTCCGCGAGACGACGGACGACCTGCTGGCCATCACCGTCGCAGCGCTGCTGGTCAACCTGCTGCTGCTGGTGCTGTTCCTGCGGGCGGTCGTCGCGCCGATCTACCTGCTGGCCAGCTCGGTGCTCGTCGTCGGCTCGGCGCTCGGCCTCACGGTCGCGGTGTTCCAGGGACTGCTCCACCACGACGGCCTGACCTTCTACGTGCCGCTGTCGGCCGCGGTCCTGCTCGTGTCGTTGGGGTCGGACTACAACGTCTTCGCTGTGGGCCACGTCTGGCGCCTCGCCGAGCGCCGGTCGCTGCGCCGTGCCCTGGTCCTCGCGCTGCCGCAGTCGACGGCCGCGATCACCGCAGCCGGAACGGCGCTCGCCGCGAGCTTCGGGCTCCTGGCTCTGGTGCCGCTGGCGCCGTTCCGAGAGCTGGCCTTCGCGATGTCGGTCGGGATCCTGCTCGACGTCTTCGTCGTGCGCTCGCTCCTGGTGCCCTCGCTGCTGACCCTCGTGGGCCGGGCGAGCGGCTGGCCGTCGTCCCGACTGGCCCACGAGGAGGCGCCGGAGCCGTCACGGGCAGAGGTCGTCGTCGGTCCTGCCGGCCAGGTGCTCGGGACGCCAGGACCGCGACACCGCCGGGCCCTGGTGGTCTCCGCGGTCGTGGTGGTCGTCGTCATCACCGCCCGAGCGTGGCGGCGCCGCCGCACGCGCTGAGGAAGGTGCCGGACGACGTCGGGATGGTCCAGCCAGCCGACGGGTGCGCCAGCAGTGCCATGGCGTGCAGCAGCGGGTCGTCGACGGGCAATGGCCATTGCCTGCACGCCGCGGTCGCCGGCCGCGGTCACCGCCCGGGCTCGTCGCCTCCGTCGCGCACCGCGAGCGTCGTCGAACCGGGACCGAACCACAGCGTCCGCTGGGGGAACGGGATCGTCATGCCGGCCGCGTCGAGCGAGGCCTTGACCGAGATCGCGACCGCACTGCGGACCCGCCAGCGGCTGGCGATGTCGGCGGCGTGCCAGTAGCGGACCGCGACGTCGATCGACGACTCCCCGAAAGCGAGCACCCACGCCTCGGGCGCCGGCGTCGCGAGCACCCCCTCGGTGCCGGTGCATGCCTGCAGCAGGACGTCACGCGCCTGCTCGAGATCGGTGTCGTAGGCGACGCCCACCATGAGCTCGGTCCGGTTCGACGGCGTGCGGGTGTAGTTGACGATCGCCCGCTTGAGCACGTCCGCGTTCGGCAGGTAGACGGTGAGGCCGTCGTACGTCGTGAGCTCGACCGAGCGCAGGTTGACGTCGTCGACCCGGCCCTCGTAGTCGCCACTGCTGATCTGGTCGCCGATGCGGAACGGGTGGCGGACCTGCAGCAGCACCCCGGCGATGAGGTTCTGCAGGATGTCCTGCGCCGCGAAGGCCAGCGCGACTCCCCCGACGCCGAGCGCGCCGACGAGTGGCCCGACCCGCACGCCGACGCTGCTGAGGGCGTAGACCGCGCCGACCGCCACGACCACCAGGCGCAGGAAGCGCCCGAGCGACCGGCCGACGTGCCGCCCGGCCTCCCGGTCGACGACGGTGACCAGGACGCGCTGCAGCACCAGGGCAAGCACCACCGCTGCGCCGAAGACGACGAGCGAGCGGACGACGTCGGTGCGCGAGACACCGGCGGCCACGATCGGGTCGCCGGCGGCGAGAAGGGGCAGCGACCGGTCCACGTCGTACACGTGCACCATCCGGAGCTGATCTACACCGGCCGCGCAGGTCTGGCGGTGACGCGGGTAGGGGGCTCGTCATGGACATCACCGAGATCATCCTGAGCCAGCACGGCGAGCAGCGCCGCACCTTCGCGATGCTCGACGACGTCGCACGCGACGACGCACCGACCCTGACGGCGATCTGGTCCCGCCTCGAGGTGCTGCTCGAGGTGCACGCCGACGCCGAGGAGCGCTTCTTCTACCCGAGGCTGCTCGAGGTGGGGCAGGGCGTGTGCGACACCGACGGACCGGACGACGAGGTCGAGGACGCCATCAAGGACCACAACGAGATCCGCGACGGCATCCGCAAGGCGCGCGCCGCTCAGGTCGGGTCGGACGCGTGGTGGTCCGCGGTCCAGGAGTGCCGCGAGGCCAACAGCGACCACATGTCCGAGGAGGAGCGCGAGGACCTTCCTGACTTCCGCCGCCACGCCGGCCTGCAGCTGCGGCACGACGTCGCCGTGCAGTTCCTGGCGTACGAGGGTGAGCACGCCGACGGGATCGAGCCGGTGGACAAGGACCCCCAGGAGTACGTCGAGCAGGGGGGCTGAGCCGGCCGTCAGCACTGCGCGGACCGCGGCGCCGCCTCGACCACCTGCTGGTCGAGGCGGTGCACCCGCGCCCGGTCGCCGTCGTAGGTCGCCGCGGCGCGCAGGAGCATCAGCCCCCCGACGGCCAGCGCCGGCAGGGCCAGCAGGAAGGCCAGCTGCAGCCCCTCGTCGTCGCCGCCGTGGCCGGTCGCGATCAGCCCGAACACCAGCGGAGCGGCCCCCTCCGCGAGGACGCGGAACACCGTGCCGACGGCCTCGGCGCGTCCGCGCATGCCCGGCGGCGCGACGTCCACCCGTACGGCGTCGAGAGCCGGGATCGTCGCTGCCAACCCCGCGGCACCGAGGACGAGGAAGGGCAGTGCGGCGGCCAGTGAGTGCAGGAGCAGGGCGGGCAGCCAGAGCACGGCGGCCGCCACGTAGGCGACGGCCGACAGTCGCAGCCGGGCCTGCGCCCGACCGGTCCGGGTGAGCCGGTCGCTGGCGCGGCCGCCCGCGACGATGCCGGCCAGGCCGCCGGCGCCGAGCGCGAGCAGCGCCAGGTCCGCGACCGGCGTCGAGACCTCGTAGCGCGCGGCGGCGAAGACGACGGAGAAGGCGGCGGCACCGGCGAGGTAGTAGCTGCTCACCGCCGCCGACCCTGCAGACCGCCACTCCGGTCGGTCGGGAGGACGCTCGAGCTCGTCGTGACCTGCGACGCCGGCCGGGTCCAGTCGTGGGGGCCCCGAGCGTGGACGAGCCCCGGCACCGCGGGGGGGGTGCAGTGCCGGGGCAGTCCGTCGCGTCCTGGCCTGCTCGTGCAGGCCTGGACGTGGAGCCGCCTCGCGGAATCGAACCGCGGACAACCTCATTACGAGTGAGGTGCTCTACCGACTGAGCTAAGGCGGCGTGGATCTGGTGGGTGGAGCTGGTGGTGCGCGGACGAGTCTAGCGGGCGGTGCGGCCGGCCCGTGCGGTCAGCCGGTCCGCAGCGCGAGCGCCATCGCCTCGACCGCCAGCAGCGGGGCGACGTTGGCGTCGAGCGCCTCGCGGCAGGCCAGCACCGCGTCGATGCGGCGCAGCGTCGACACCGCCGTGGTGGCCCGGGCGATGGTGGCGGACTGCTCGCCGAGGTCGCCGTGGACCAGCGCCGTGCCGGTGCCGAGCTGCAGCTGGAGGACG
>JBKJQM010000374.1:0-9466 GCA_046594005.1 Mycobacteriales bacterium | reverse complement strand
GGTGCTTGTGGCGGCCCAGCCGCTCGCGGCACCAGGCGACCAGCTCGGCGGGTGTCGCCTCGCCGGACAGTGCCACGAAGGCCACGACCTCCTCGCCCATGACGTCGTCAGGACGGCCCACGACGGCGGCCTGCGACACCGCCGGGTGCTCCAGCAGGACGTCCTCCACGTCGCGCGGGTAGACGTTGAAGCCGCCGCGGATGATGAGGTCCTTGATGCGGTCGACGACGTAGAGGTAGCCGTCCTCGTCGAGGTGCCCCACGTCGCCGGTGTGCATCCAGCCGTCACGCACCGCTTCCGCCGTCGCCTCGGGACTGCGCCAGTAGCCGGTCATCACGCCCGGCGAGCGCACGCAGACCTCGCCGTCCTGCCCGGGCGGCAGCGGCTCGTCGAGCTCGTCCACGACGCGCAGCTCGACACCCGGCAGCGGGAGCCCGACCGAGCCCGAACGCGGTGCGGAGTAGGGGTTCATCGTCGCCGTGGAGGTGACCTCGGTGCAGCCGTAGCCGTCGCACACCCGCACCTGGGGCACCCGCCGCTCGAACTCCTCGCGCACCGCGACCGACAGCGGGGCGCCGCCCGTCGTCAGGTAGCGCAGCGACGACAGGTCGGCCGCCTCGAGGTCCTGTCGCAGCAGCAGCTGGAGCATCGAGGGGACCATCGCGCCGGCCTGAGGCCGCAGCGTCGCGACCAGCTCGAGCCACCCTGCGGCGTCGAACCGCCGCTGGAGCGCGACGAAGCCGGGCTCAGCCATCTGCTGGCGGGTCACCGCGTTGAGCAGCCCGTAGACGTGCGACAGCGGCAGCGGGAGCAGCAGGTCGACGGCGCCGGACTGCGAGAAGACCTGCGCCCGGGCACCCGCGATCTGCTCGAGGCCGCCGTGGCTGAGGACCACACCCTTGGCCCGGCCGGTGGTCCCGCCGGTGTAGAGCAGCGCGGCCATGTCGTCGGCCGTACGGGCGACAACCCCTGTCGGCGAGGCGTTCTCGAGCTCGGCGAGCAGGAGGTCGGCTCCCTGTTGCAGCTCGGGGGCAGCCAGCAGGACCCGGACGTCCAGCCCGTAGGACGCCTCGGCGACCAGCGGCAGGCTCTCCTCGCTGGCGATGGCCGCGACCGCCCCGGAGTCGGTCAGGACGTGCTGGAGCTCGACCGGCGTGACGGCCGAGATGACCGGCGTCGGGACAGCCCCGCACCGCCAGAGCGCCGCGTAGGAGACCAGCACGTCGGGGGTGTTCGTCATGCACACGACCACCCGGTCGCCGGGCTGCACCCCCAGTCCGACCAGGCCACCGGCCAGGCGGGTCGCGCGCTCGTGCAGCTCGACGGCGGTGTGCCAGCGACCCTCGAACGCGAGCGCACGGTGGTCGCCGAGCCGGTCGAGCGAGCGCTCCGCCAGCTCGCCCAGGCTCACGATGCCGCTCCCAGCTCGAACCAGACGCACTTGCCGGCGGCCAGCCGGTCGGTGCCCCATCGGCGGGCGAGCGCGCTGACGATCAGGATGCCCCGACCTCCCTCGGCGTACGCGTCAGGCTGCCGCAGCTGCGGCATCGCGTCCGATCGGCCGTCGACGATCTCGACCCGCAGGCCGTCCGGGAGCAGGCGCAGCCACAGGTCGACGCCCGGGCCGCCGTGGCGCAGGGCGTTGGTCGCCACCTCGGTCACCAGCAGGGCCGCGTCGTCCGCATCGCAGCCCGTGCGCAGCGCCCACTCGACCGTGAGGTGGCGTGCCCGCGAGACCTCCGACAGGTGGCCCGCCAGGTGCAGGTGCGCGGTGTCGTCGCGCGCGTCGCCCACACCCGTCCAGATCGCCAGCAGCGCACTGTCGTCGTCCGGCTGGCCGTCGCGACCCATCGCCCGCAACAGCGCGTCACACAGGACCTCGACGTCCTCGCCTGCCCCGCCCCACGCGTCGGAGGCGGCGTTGCGCAGCGCGAGCATCCCGGCCTCGACCGGCTGCCGGCGTCCCTCGACGAGCCCGTCGGTGAACAGCAGCAGCAGCGCGCCGTCCGGCAGCTCGACCTCGACCTCGGTCGGCGGCCGGGTCGCCACCCCGAGCGGCGGTCCGGGGTCTAGCTCGACGTACTCCGCCCCACCGTCGCGGTGGACGACGAGGGGCGGCAGGTGCCCGGAGCTTGCGAGCCGCAACGTGCGGCGGATCGGGTCGAGAACGCCGTACAGGCAGGTGGTCAGCGACGTCTGCCCGAGCGAGGACATGGCGGCGTCGACCAGCGCCAGCACCGCCGACGGGCTGTCCTCGACCAGCGCGCAGGCGCGGACGGCGGCCCGCAGCTGGCCCATGACAGCCGCGGCCGCGATGCCGCGCCCCATGACGTCGCCGATGACCAGGCCGACGCGACCGCCGGTGAGCGGGACGAGGTCGTACCAGTCCCCGCCGACCTCGGCGCCGGCGGCGCCGGGCAGGTAGCGGTGCGCAACCAGCAACCCGGGCAGGTCCGGGAGCGCGCTCGGCAGCAGCGACCGCTGCAGCGTCAGCGCCGTCTGCCGCTCACGCCGATAGCGCATGCCGTTGTCGAGGGCGGTCGCGACGCGGTGCGCGAGGTCCTCGACGAAGCGGACCTCCTCGTCGCCGTAGGCGTCCTCCTGGTCGCTGGCCACGGTGAGCACGCCGAAGGTGCGGCCGTGCGCCATCAGCGGGACGCCGAGCGCACTGCCGATGCCCAGCCGTCGCATCGCGTCGGCGTGCCAGTCGTCGCGGGCGATGGCCAGCAGCACGTCGTCGGAGAAGCTGCGCACCCGCAGGCTGCGCTCGCTGGTGATGACCAAGCCCATGCCCGCGCCGCCCTGGACGTCGAGCGGGACCCGCCGGAAGATCTCCTCGAGCACGCCCTGGCGCTCCGGATCGCGGTGGTGGACGGTCAGCAGCTCGGGCTGGCCGGTCTCGTCGAGCAGGTGCACCGAGCACCAGTCACCGGCAGCGGGGACGGCGAGATCGGCAACGGACACGAGGGTCTCGTACGGGTCGAGCGACCCGGACAGCCGCTCGCTGGCCGTCGCCAGGAACGTCATCCGCTCGACGGCGGCGCGTGCCGCGGTCAGCAGCCGGATGCGGTCCAGGGCCTGCGCGCCCTGCCGGCACAGCGTCAGCAGGAACACCAGCTCCTCGGCGTCGAAGGCGTCCGGGCGGGCCGCCGACAGGCCAAGGACGCCGAGCACGCGCCCCTCCACCGCGATCGGCGTGCCGACGAAGGACTGCGACAGCGACGAGTGCGGCAGCGCGGGGTAGCGCTCGGAGAGCTCGGCGAGGGTCGAGGTGCGCAGCTGGCGCAGGTCGCGCAGGACGTCGGTCAGGGGCGAGGCGGCTTCCAGCGGCAGCTGCTCGTAGGCCTGCACCACGTGCGGCTCGTAGCCGCTGGCGGCCAGTACGCGCAGCCGGCCGGCGTCGACCACGGCCAGCCCGCCGGCGTCGACCTGCAGCGCCTCGACGGCCTGCGCGACCACGACCTCCGCGACCGCCTCCTGCGTCCCGGCCGACGACAGCGCCTCGCTCAGGCGCACCAGGCGGGCGTTGCGGTCGCCGAGCCGCTCGGCGTGCTGGCGCGCGTCCTCCAGCTCCTGCGCGCGGGCGGCAAGCGCACCGGCGTACGCCGTGATGTCGAGCGAGACGCCGAGCACGCCGACGACCGCGTCGTCGTCGCCCCGGACGGCGGTGTTGCTGACGAACACCGTCAGCGCGGTGCCGTCCTTGCGCACGGTCGCGAACTCGCCGTCCCAGGTGCCCCCGCTGTAGGTGACCGCGACGACCTCCTGCGCCCGCTCGGTCCGCAGGCCGATGAGGTCGCGGATGGACTCGCCGAGCGCCTCGGCGGCGGTCCAGCCGTACAGCGCCTCGGCGCCGCGGCTCCAGTGGACGACCCGGTGCTCCAGGTCGACCGCGATGACCGCCCCCGGCAGGTCGCGGACCAGCATCGACGGCGGCAGCGCCGTCTGCAGCACGTCCCCGCCGCTCGCCTGCACGGGGATGTCCGCCACCTGCGCAGCCTATCCGGGCAGGGCGGACGGGCCGCGCCGGTTCGCCCTGCCGCGCGGGAGGGGGTAGATAGGTCGGGTGCGGAATGGTGACGGCTGGACGGAGTGCTCCCTCGGGCACCGGCACTGGGGCCGCTACGGCGCCGCAGGGCTGATGGCGGTCACGCTGACCAGGAGCGAGGGCGGGAGCCCGTACGTCCTGCTCCAGCACCGCGCGCCGTGGAGCCACGGCGGCGAGACCTGGGGGGTCCCGGGCGGCGCGCGCGACGCGGCCGAGACCGCCCGCGAGGCTGCCGAGCGGGAGACCGTCGAGGAGACCGGGCTGGACGTCAGTGGACTCGTCGCGGTCGGCCAGCACGTCGCCGACCACGGAACCTGGACCTACACGACGATCGTCGCGACACTGGCGCAGCCGCTGCCCGTCGTCGCCGAGCGCGAGAGCCTGGACCTGCGCTGGGTACCGCTAGACGAGGTGACCGAACTGCCGCTGCTGCCGGCGTTCGCGGACTCCTGGCCGGCCCTGCTCGACCTGCTGCCGTGAACCGGCCGGCCCCGCTGCCGGGCCGCTGGCCGGTGGGCTTCGGCGAGGCCGAGCTGCTGCAGGACGCCGACCACGACGACGGCTGGCTGCTGACGGTCGACGGGGTCGCGCAGTCCTACGTCGACCTCGGCGACCCGACGCACCTCGAGTTCGACTACGTGCGGCTGATGGGCGACGTGGTGGACGTCCTGCCGGACGGGCCGCTGACCGCCGTGCACCTGGGCGGCGGAGGGTGCACGCTCCCCCGGTACGTCGCGGCGACCCGACCCGGGTCGCGCCAGCTGGTCGTCGAGGCTGACGAGCCACTGGCCGAGCTGGTGCGGCAGAGCTTCGGGACGGCGGGCTTCCGGCTGCGTGTCGGCGACGCCCGCGCCGAGCTCCCGACGCTGCGCCAGGGCGAGAGCGACCTCGTCGTCGCGGACGTCTTCGAGAGCGCGCAGCAGCCGGTGCACACGACGACGCTGGAGTGGGTGCAGTCGGTCTCCCGGCTGCTGCGGCCGGGCGGCGCGTACGTTGTGAACGTCGCCGACGGCAAGCCGCTTGGGTTCGCCAAGGCCCAGGTGGCCACGCTGCTCGCGGTGTTCGGCCACGTCGTGCTGCTGGCCGACCCGTCGGTACTGCGCGGGCGCCGGTTCGCCAACCTCGTGCTGGCCGCCAGCGACGCGCCGCTACCTGTGGAAGCACTGACCCGCAAGGCATCTCGAGCAGCGGGCCGCGCCCGGGTCGTCACCGGCGAGGACCTGGTGGCGTTCACCGGCGGAGCGGCCGCCGTCACCGACGCGACGGCGCGGTCCGCCCCCCGACCGCCGCCGGACCTGTTCAGGCGATGAGGACCTGGTCCACCAGCGACCGCGTCACGGCGGCGAGGTCACCGGTGCGGTCCAGCACCCCGCGCTGCTGGGCAGCCGACGTCCCTCGCGCGAGCGCCTGCTCGGCCAGGGAGCTCACCTCGTCCCACTCGCCGGCGCCTTCGAGGTCGTCGCGCAGCCGGGCGAGCAGACCGCGCACCACGTGGGCAGCGGGCCGGCGCTCGACCACGTGCAGGTCGAGCAGCAGTCCCTCCAGGCCGTAGCGCGCCGCGCCCCAGCGGGCCGCCTTCACCAGCTCCGGACGCGGCTCGGCGAACGGCGCGCCCGCGACCGCCTGCGCCGCAGCGACCCGCACCAGCGAACGGGCGAGTCCGGCCTGCAGCACGACGTCGTCGAGATGGGGGCAGGTGTCGGCGATCCGGATCTCGACGGTGGGGAAACGGGTGGAGGGCCGGGCGTCCCAGTACAGGTGGGAGGCGTCCTCGACCACGCCCGAGACGACCAGGTCCGCGACGAGGCGGTCGTACGCCGTGCGGCTTCGCAGCACCTCCTGCGAGCCGGTCACCGGGAACCGCGCGAACCACTGCGTGCGGTAGCTCGCGTAGCGGGTGTCCACGCCCTCCCAGAAGGGCGAGCTGCCCGACAGCGCCAGCAGGACGACCAGGTCCGGGCGGAGCCGGTCGAGCACCTGCACGGCGAGGTCGGGCTCGGGGACGGCGACGTGCACGTGCGTGCCGGCGATCAGCTGCTGCAGCGCCAGCAGCCCCAGCCGGTCCTGGATCTCGTCGTAACGCTCGCCCGGCGTACGGCGCTGCTCATGCCAGGTCGCGCTCGGGTGGGTGCCGGCGGCGAGGATCCGGCACCCGTGGCGCCCGGCCGCCTCGTCGGCGCCGCGGCGCAGCCGGGCCAGCTCGGTGCGGACCTGTCCGAGCGACGTGCACACGGGCGTGGCGATCTCGAGCTGGCTCGTGCTGATCTCGCCCTGGGCGTCGTCGCCGAGCAGCGCCATCGCCTCGGGCACGACGTCGGGCGCGTCGGCGAGGGCCATCGTGGTGGCATCGACGAGGTGGTACTCCTCCTCGACGCCGATGGTCGCGCCCACGTCTGCCACCGGATGATCGTGCCGCACGTCGACGCGGGCACGGTCAGCTGCGGGCGCCCCGGAAGTCCGGCGCCCGCTTGGCGAGGAACGCCGCTACGCCCTCGGCGTACTCCGCGCTCGTCCACGACTGCTCGTACAGCCGCTGCACCTCGTCGTCGACCTCGAGCGCGCCGCGGGCGGACCGGGCCACCAGCTCCTTGCCGCCCGCCAGCGAGATGCGGGCGCGCGAGGCGAGCACGTCGGCCAGCGCGTACGCCCGCTCCTCCACCGCCCCGGCCGGCAGGACCTCGTGCACCAGACCGATCCGCAGCGCGGTAGGCGCGTCCAGCAGCTCGCCGGTCAGCAGGATCCAGCGCGCCCACGCCGGCCCCACGACCTCGACGAGGCGGGCCGTGGACCCGAGCGCGTAGACGATCCCGAGCTTGGCCGGCGTGATGCCGAAGCGGGACCGCTCCTCGCAGACCCGCAGGTCGCAGGCCAGCGCGATCTGGCTGCCGCCTCCGATGGCGAAGCCCTCGATGAGCGCCACCGTCGGCTTCGGGAAGCCGATCAGCGCCTGCTCCCCGGCCTCGACCGCCTCGCCGTACAGCCGTGCACCCTCGGGCTCCCCGCGCAGCGTCTGGAACTCGCCGATGTCGGCGCCCGACGAGAACGGGCCACCGGGCGTGCCGCGCACGACGACGACGTCGACCGAGTCGTCGTCGGCGAGCGCCGGCATCAGGCGGCCGAACGCGTGCCACATCGCGTACGAGATGGCGTTGTGCTTGTCCGGTCGCGTGAGCGCGACGGTCACGACACCGGCCTCGCGGGTCACCGAGAGATGAGGTGCGGCGTCGCCGAGCACATCGTCGAGGTCCATGGCGGCATCCTGCCAAGCGCCCGGAGGCGCGCAGCGTCAGGCCCCGCTCAGCGCTGCTCTGCGCCGGGCGGACGGCGGCGGGCCGACCGGCAGCACGGGCGGCGCGCTCGCGTCGATCGCCCGCAGGGACGCGAGGACCGCCTCCTGGGACCGGGCGCGGAAGAAGGGCGGCAGCGTGCCGAGCAGCACTCCGGAGTAGCCGGCGGTCTCCAGTCGCGGGTCCAGCACGACCACCAGCCCGCGGTCGGAGGTCGCGCGGATGAGCCGGCCGGCGCCCTGCGCGAGCAGCACCGCCGCGGGCGGCAGCGTGACCTCGAGGAAGCCGTTGCGCCCGGCGTCCGACGCCGCCGCGAGGCGCGCCTTGGACAGCGGGTCGTCGACGTGGCCGAACGGGATCCGGTCGATGACGACGAGCTGGCAGGCGCTGCCGGGCGTGTCGACGCCCTGCCAGAACGACCGCGTTCCGAACAGGCACGTGCGGGCGTCGGAGGCGAACGCGTGCGCCAGCGCCCCGGGGCTGTCGTCGCCCTGCAGCAGCACCGGCAGGTCGGTGGCTGCGCGGACGGCTGCTGCGGCGCGGGCCGCGGCGTTGGTGGAGCTGAACAGGCCGAGGGTGCGGCCGCCCGCGGCCTGCACCAGCTCGACGAGCAGCTCGTCGACCTCCCGCGCCCACGAGATGCCCATCCGGCCGGGGTCCGGGAGGTGCCGGGCCACCCAGAGCTGCGACTGCTTCGGGTAGTCGAAGGGGCTCCCGACGTCAAGGTGCTTCCAGCGCGGCGGCGGGCTGTCCTCGTCCCCGTCGAGCGCCTCGTCCACGGCCGCCTTCTCGCGCCCGTCGTGGGCCTCCCCCTCGCCGACGGCTGTACCGGCGAGCCAGGTCAGACCGAGCTGCGAGGCGGCGTGCCGGAACGACCCGCCGAGGGTGAGCGTCGCGGAGGTCGCGATGACGGTCGTCTCACCGAACAGCCGGGTGCCCAGCGCCCCGCCGACCCGCAGCGGCGAGACGCGCAACCGGGTCGAGGAGCCGTCGGCGGTCGCGTAGACGGCCGAGGACACCGACGGCGTCCCGATCTCCTCGCACGCCTCCGCGATCGCGCTGAGGCCTGCCTTGGCCCGCTCGCGTCGGGCCTGCTCGACGTCGTCCTTGTTCTCGGCGTCGGACGACATGTCGCGGGTGATCTCGCCGCACGCCTCGACCGCCGCCCGGCCGAGCAGCGCGATCGAGTCCAGGGCGTGCCGGTCGAGGGAGCGGATCCAGCCGGCCTCCAGCGTCCCGAGCACGCCCTCCATGCCGTCGCGGGCGCCCTCCAGCCGCGCGATCGTCGTGACGCCGACCAGGTCCGTGGCGGCCGCGACCGCGCGCCGCACGTCGCCGTTGGACAGCTCGTGCGAGAGCGCGTCGGTCACCGAGGACACGAACTCGTGCGCCTCGTCCAGGACGACCGCGTCGCGCTCGGGCAGGACCTGCACCCCGGTGAAGACGTCGAGGGCCAGCAGCGTGTGGTTGGCGACGACGACGTCGGCCTCCTTCGCCGCCTCCTTGGCCTTCTCGGCGAAGCAGTCGACGCGGCTCGGGCACTTGCTGCCCAGGCACTCCCGAGCGCTGACCGACACCTGCCGCCAGGTGCGGTCGGTCACCGGGAACGGCACCTCGTCGCGGTCCCCCGACTCGGTGTCCCCTGCCCACTCGCGCAGCCGCACGACCTGCGTCCCGAGCGAGGACGCCGGCCCGTCGAACAGCGAGTCGGCCGGCTCGTCCTCGCGCGCCCCCGGTCCGCCGTGCGCCTGCTGCAGGCACAGGTAGTTGCCGCGGCCCTTAGCGAGGGCGTAGGTGGGCGTGCGCCCGAGCACCGGCGCCAGGGCCTTGACCAGCCGCGGCAGGTCCTTGTCGACGAGCTGGGCCTGCAGCGCCTTGGTGGCTGTCGCGACGACGACCCGCTTGCCGGACGCGAGCGCCGGGACCAGGTAGCCCAGCGACTTGCCGGTGCCCGTGCCGGCCTGCACCAGCAGGTGCTCACCCGACCCCAGTGCGGTCGCCACGGCCTCCACCATGGCGCGCTGCCCCGGACGCTCCTGCGAGCCCGGGACGGCGGCCAGCGCGGCGTCGAGCGCCTTCAGCGCCTTGGCCGCACGCACGCCTGTCACGCGGAGCCACGCTAGCCGCAGGA
>JBKJQM010000228.1:0-4344 GCA_046594005.1 Mycobacteriales bacterium | reverse complement strand
GGCGACCGCGACCGCGCCAAGCGCCCGCTCATGGGCGCGGCCGCGGCCGCCGCCGACGTCACGGTGCTGACCAGCGACAATCCGCGCAGCGAGGACCCGCTCGCGATCCTGGCCGAGATGCACGCGGGAGCGCCCGACGCGCACGTCGAGCCCGACCGGCGGGCCGCCATCGCGTACGCCGTCTCGCAGGCCCGACCAGGTGACGCCGTCGTCGTGGCGGGCAAGGGGCACGAGACCGGCCAGGAGGCCGGCGGCGTCGTCACGCCGTTCGACGACCGCGAGGTCCTGCGAGAGGCGCTGAGCGCGTGATCCCCGTGAGCCTGGCCGACGTCGCCCGGATCGTCGGCGCCGAGCCGCTGCCCGGACCCGACGTGACCGGCGACGTCGTGGTCGACAGCCGCCTCGTCGGCCCCGGCTCGCTGTTCGTGGCCCTGCCGGGGGAGCAGGTGGACGGCCACGACCACGCCGCCGCCGCCGTCTCGGCCGGTGCGGTCGCCGCGCTCACCGCCCGTCCGGTGGACGGCGCCCCCTGCCTCGTCGTCCCCGACCCGCTGGTCGCGCTCCAGTCCCTGGCGAGGGCGCTGTACGCCCGCGAGCCCGAGCCGCTCACCGTCGGCGTGACCGGCAGCAGCGGCAAGACGTCCACCAAGGACCTGCTGGCCCAGGTGCTGGGCGGATTCGGGCCGACGCTGGCGCCCCAGGGCTCGTTCAACAACGAGCTCGGTCTGCCGCTGACCGCCCTGCGCCGGACGGCGGACACCCGCTACGCGGCGCTGGAGTACTCCGCCCGCGGTGTCGGCCACATCGCGTTCCTGTGCGGGATCGTGGCGCCGCACGTCGGGGTGGTCCTCAACGTCGGGTCGGCCCACCTCGGGGAGTTCGGCAGCCGCGAGGGGATCGCGCAGGCCAAGGGCGAGCTGGTCGAGGCGGCCCGCAGCGCCGCCGTCCTGAACAGCGACGACCCGCTGGTCCTGGCCATGCGCAGCCGGACGAGCCGTCCCGTCACCACCTTCGGCACCGGCGCGGACGCCGACGTGCGCGGCGAGGACCTCGAGGTGGACGACAGCGGGTGCGCCCGCTTCCGCCTCGTGACCCGGCACGGCAGCGCCGACGTGGGCCTGCAGGTCCGCGGGGAGCACCAGGCCTCGAACGCCCTCGCCGTCGCCGCGGCGCTGCTCGCCGGCGAGGTGACCTCCGACGTGGCCCGCGTCGCGGAGCTGCTCTCGGCGGCGACCGCGCAGAGCCGCTGGCGCATGGAGGTGACCGAGCGGGCGGACGGGGTCACCGTCGTCAACGACGCCTACAACGCCAACCCCGAGTCGATGCGCGCCGCCCTGAAGACGCTGGCCGTCATGAGCCGGGGCAAGCAGCGGCGCACGATCGCGGTGCTCGGGCCGATGGCCGAGCTGGGGGAGGACGAGCGCGAGGCCCACATGGACCTGGGCCGGTTCGCCGTGCGGCTCGACCTCGGCCAGCTCGTCGTCGTCGGTCCCGAGGCCGGCGGCATCCACGCCGGCGCCGTCCTCGAGGGCTCCTGGGGCTCGGAGTCGATCCACGTCGCGGACGTCGACGCCGCCGTGGCGCTGCTGCGGGCCGAGCTCGCCCCCGGCGACGTGGTGCTCATCAAGGCCTCACGCAGTGCCGGGCTGGAGCGCGTCGCTGCGGCGCTGATCGAGGACGCCCTGCGAGGATCGACCCCATGAGATCGGTGCTCGTCGCGGCCATGACGGCGCTGATCGTGAGCCTGCTGTGCACGCCCGCGGTCGTCCGGCTGTTCCGCCGCCGCGGCTACGGCCAGGAGATCCGTGAGGACGGCCCCAGCAGCCACGCCACCAAGCGCGGCACACCCACCATGGGCGGCGTCGTCATCATCGCCGCCACCCTGATCGGCTATGCGGTGGCCCACCTGCTGGTGCTGAACCAGCCGAACCAGGGCCCGACGGCCAGCGGCTTGCTGGTCCTCGGGCTGATGACCGGCCTGGGCATGGTCGGCTTCCTCGACGACTTCATCAAGATCCGCAAGCAGCGCTCGCTGGGCCTCAACGCCGCGTCGAAGTTCATCGGCCAGTTCGTCGTCGGCGTGGGCTTCGCGGTCGGGGCGCTGCAGTTCCGCAACGGCAACGGCCTCACGCCGGCGTCGACCCACCTGTCCTTCGTGCGCGACTACGCCGCCGCCGGGCTCGGCACGGTGGGCTTCGTCTTCTTCGCGTACCTCGTCATCACCGCGACCTCGAACGCCGTCAACCTCACCGACGGGCTGGACGGCCTGGCCGCCGGCTCCTCGCTGATGGTCTTCGCGGCGTACGTCGTGATCGGCTTCTGGCAGTTCCGCAACTCCTGCGTGCTGCAGCCGGACCTGCCGCAGTGCTACACCGCCCGCGACCCGCTGGACATCGCGCTGGTCGCCGCGGCCGCGATGGGCGCCTGCTTCGGGTTCCTGTGGTGGAACGCCTCGCCGGCCAAGATCTTCATGGGCGACACCGGATCGCTGGCCATCGGCGGCGCCTTCGCCGGCATCGCGATCGTCACCCAGACCGAGCTGCTGCTCATCGTGCTCGGCGGGCTGTTCGTCATCGAGACGATCTCGGTGATCGTCCAGATCGGTGCGTTCAAGGCGACCCGCAAACGGGTGTTCAACATGGCCCCGATCCACCACCACTTCGAGCTGGCGGGCTGGGTCGAGAACACCGTGATCGTGCGGTTCTGGATCATCTCCGGGCTGGCCGTGGCCTTCGGCCTCGGCGTGTTCTACGCCGACTACCTGTCGTTCGGCCCCTTGCGTTGACCCCTCCCTCTCCGCCGATCATGGAGTTGCGCAGGTTCCGCCACGCTCACGTGATCAGCACAACTCCATGATCGGCGGGGGGATGGAGCTGGACGGGCTGCCGGTCCTGGTGGCCGGCGCCGGGATCAGCGGCGCGGCCGCCGCGCGGGTCCTGCGCGACCGCGGCGCCCGGGTGACGGTCGCCGACGGCAGCGAGGAGCGGGCCGAGCCGTTGCGGGCGGACGGCTTCCCCGTGGTGGCGGCCGACGAGCCGCCCGCGGGCACCGCGCTGGTCGTCACCAGCCCGGGCTGGCGTCCCGACTCGCCGCTGCTGGTCGCCGCCGCTGCGGCCGGGATCGAGGTCATCGGCGAGGTCGAGCTGGCCTGGCGGCTGCGGGGTCCCGAGGCCGCGCCCTGGCTGGCCGTCACCGGCACGAACGGCAAGACCACGACGGTCCGCATGCTGACCTCGATCCTTGCCGCCGCCGGGCTGCGGACGGTGGCCGCCGGCAACGTCGGCCTCCCGCTGCTGGACGCGGTGCGGGGCGACCACGAGGTGCTGGCCGTCGAGCTGTCGAGCTTCCAGCTGCACTGGTCCTCCACCGTGCGCCCGCACACGGCCGTCGTGCTCAACGTCGCGCCCGACCACGTCGACTGGCACGGATCGCTGGACGAGTACGCCGAGGCCAAGGGCAAGATCCACGCTCCGGGCGCCGTCGCGGTCTACAACCGCGAGGACCCGACGTCCGTACGGCTGGCGCGAGCCTCTGAGCGCCGCGCGGGCTTCACGCTCGGCAGCCCCGGCGCCGGCGAGCTCGGGGTCGTCGAGGACCTGCTGGTGGACCGGGCGTTCCCGGACGTGCCGGGGGAGGCCACTGAGATCGCGACGCTGGCGGACGTTCCCGTGCCCGGGGCGCACAACGTCGCCAACGCACTGGCTGCGGCGGCGCTCGCGCGCTCGTACGGCGTGTCCGCCGAGGCGGTCCGCGACGGGCTGCGGGCGTTCGCGCCCGACCCGCACCGCAACGCGCTGGTCGCCACCATGGACGGCGTGGCCTGGGTCGACGACAGCAAGGCCACCAACCCGCACGCCGCGGCTGCGTCGCTGGCTGCGTACCCGTCGGTCGTCTGGATCGCCGGTGGTCTGCTCAAGGGGGCCGACGTCGAGGACCTGATCGCGGCGGCGGGCCCGCGGCTGCGCGCGGTGGTGCTGCTGGGCACGGACCGTGCCCCCTTCGTCGACGCGCTGCGACGACACGCGCCCGACATCCCCGTGACGGAGGTGGAGCGGCTCGACACTGGGGCCATGTCCGACGCCGTCGCCCGCGCCCGTGGGCTCGCCCGCCCCGGCGACACCGTGCTCCTGGCCCCCGCAGCCGCCTCCATGGACTGCTTCCGCGACTACAAGGAGCGCGGCGACCTGTTCGCCGCGCTGGTGACTCCATGACCGCCGTGCTGGACGCGCCGCGCGCCGCGCCGCGCACCCCGCTGCTGCTGCGCCCGCTGGCCAGCTACCACCTGCTGCTCGCCAGCACGCTGCTCCTGCTCGCGCTCGGCCTGGTCATGGTCTTCAGCGCCTC
>JBKJQM010000452.1:0-4149 GCA_046594005.1 Mycobacteriales bacterium | reverse complement strand
GGTCACCAAGACCTACACCGTCGAGATCGAGGGCGAGAGCAAGCCGGCGCTGGTCGCCGACTGGATCACCCGCCTCGTCTACGGCTGAGCCGGAGCACGTGAGCGCGCTCCTGCCGGCGGAGCCGAGGCCCCGGCGCTGACCGATCTCCGACACCTGGGAGACCTTGACAGGCTTCGGGCGTCGGGTGTTGCGTCGTCCTGACGCCACCGGGGGGCGGCGTCGTCCTGGGGGGGACTCATGAGACGTCTTGTCGGCCTTGCCTGCGCGTGCGTCCTGCTGGGCTCCAGCGGCCTGCTGGTCAGCGCGAACCCGGCGTCCGGAGGGCCGCCGCCGGAGAGCCAGGCCGCAGCCGGCAGCGTCAGCTCACCCGCGACGCCCTCGCGGACCACGAGGGTGAAGGACCTGCCGCCGGGCTCACGAGGCGCCGGCAGCCAGACCACCGACCGCTCGACGCCGGGGTCCACTGCCAGCCACAAGACCGACACTGCCCTGCAGACGAGCACGGCGCCGGCGGGAGAGGCCAACGACGACCTCACCGGCCCGATCCGCAGCTTCGCCGGGCAGTCCAGCCCGTTCGCCCCGCCCGACACGGTCGGCGACGTCGGTCCCAACCACTACGTGCAGATGGTCAACGCCACGTTCCAGGTCTGGGACAAGCAGGGGACCTCGCTGGCGGGCCCCACCAACATCAACGCGCTGTTCCAGAACCCGGCGTTCAACGGCTGCCGGACGCAGAACGCAGGCGACCCGATCGTGCTCTACGACCAGACGGTCGACCGCTGGATGCTGGCGCAGTTCACCAGCCCCAACGCGGCGCCGTTCGCCATGTGCATCGCCTACTCGCAGACGCCCGACCCGACCGGTACGTACTTCGCGTACGAGTTCGTGCTTCCCGCGTCGCACGACTACATGAAGTTCGGCATCTGGTCCGACGGCCTGTTCATGTCGACGTTCGAGGGCAGCGGCCAGCTCGGGGCGTACGCCTTCGACCGCTCCGCCCTCGTCAGCGGCAGCCCGGCCAGCTTCCAGTACTTCGGCAGCGGCGCCGGCGCCCTCGGCACCGGCATCCCGGACACAGCGCGCTCCCGTGCCTTCCCCAGCGACTGGGACGGTGTCAACCCGCCGGCCGCCGGGGAGCCGAACCACTTCCTGGTCTCCCGCGACGCCGGGGTGGGTCAGGCCGCGGCCGACCAGATCGAGATGTGGGACTTCGACGTCGACTGGACCAACCCGGCCAACACGACGTTCGGGCTGGTCACCACGCTCCCCACGGCGCCGTTCGACGTCGACCTGGGCTGCGACAACGCATCGGGGCTGAACCCACCGGTCAACCGCAACTGCGTGCCGCAGCCCGGCGTCGGCGCGCTGCGGGTCGACTCCCTGCCGGGACGGCTCATGCACCGGGTGCAGTACCGCAACTTCGGGACCTACCAGTCCATGGTCGCCTCCCAGTCCTCGGTCGACGCTGACGGTGCCAACCGGGCCGGCATGCGGTGGTACGAGCTGCGTGACAGTGGCGCCGGCTGGTCGATCCACCAGCAGGGCACCTACGCACCCGGCACCGCGCACCGGTGGATGGGCTCGGTCGCCATGGACGGCAAGGGCAACATCGCGATGGGCTACAGCTTGACCGACCCGACCGCCGCGACACCCCTGTTCCCCTCGGTCGCCTACACGGGCCGGCTGGCGTCAGCGCCGCTCGGGAGCATGCCCGAGCCGGAGAAGTTCCTCCTGCGCAACACCGCGGGACCTGCGGAGGCGGTCAGCCCGCGCTGGGGTGACTACAGCTCGCTGAACGTGGACCCGACCGACGACTGCACGTTCTGGTACACCAACGAGTTCAGTCCGAACCGGCAGACCCAGATCGGCTCGTTCCGCTTCGCCTCGTGCGACAGCACCGACCTGCGCCTGACCAAGACCGACGCCCCCGACCCCGTGGTCGCGGGTGAGGTGCTGACCTACACGCTGCAGACCAGCAACGCCGGGCCGACCACCGCCCGAGGCGTCACGCTGACCGACGTGCTTCCCGCCGGGGTGACCCTCGTGGGAACCAGCACGGCGTGCACCAACGCCTCGGGCACGCTGACCTGCGGGCTCGGCAACCTGCTCCCCGGGCAGTCGGCCAGCGTGGCCGTGCAGGTGTCGATCCCGCCGGACTACCTCGGCGCGGCCACGAGCGGCGTCGTGACCAACAGCGCGTCCGTCGCGGCCACGAACCAGGGCGACCCGGCGCCGGGTAACAACACGGCGGTCGCGACGACGACAGTGCTCGCCAAGGCCGACATGGCGGTGACCAAGGTCTGCAAGCCCGACCAGCCGGCGACCGCGGGCAGCACCGGCTACTGCGACATCCACGTGGACAACCTCGGTCCGTCGGACGGTCGCGACGTCTCCCTCAGCGACGTCCTGACCTCGGCGACGCCGTTCTCGGTCACCGGCGCCACGGTGACTCCTGCCTCCTCCGGCAGCTGCGGACCGACCAGCGCCGGACCGGCAACGAGCATCACCGTGTCGTGCTCGCTCGGGACCGAGCCCGCCAAGGGCCGCACCACGATCCGCATCTCGGTCACCGCCAGTGACGTGGCCCAGATCAACGACGTCGCCACCGTCAGCAGTGCGACGCCGGACCCGGCCACGGGCAACAACCAGTCCTCCGGCCGTGTCGAGTTCGTGGGCTCCGCCGACCTACGGCTGACCAAGACCGGTCCGGCCTCGGCCGTGGCTGGGACACCCGTCTCGTACACGATCACCGTCACCGACGACGGTCCCTCGACCGCGCGCAACGTGTCGGTCACCGACGTCCTGCCGCTCGGCGTCAGCTTCGTGTCGGTGACCTCTTCCCAGGGCAGCTGCACCAACGGGCAGCCGGACGCACGCACGCTGCGATGCGGCCTCGGTGACCTGGCCCCCGGGAGCACCGCGACCATCACGGTGAACGGTCTCGTCGCGGCGGACGTCCTGAGCGGCACCGTGCTGTTCAACGAGGCCGTCGCCTCCAGCGCCACCGAGGACCCGAACAACGCCAACAACCGCGCTAGCGTCGGCACGCCCGTCACCACGCTCGCGAACCTGTCGGTGAGCAAGACCAGCAGCCCGAACCCTGTGACCGCCGGCAACCCACTCACCTACACGATCGCGGCCGGCAATGCCGGACCCTCGGTGGCCCGGGCCGTCGAGGTGTCGGACACCTTGCCGGCCGGCACGACGTACGTCAGCGGGAAGGACGCCAGCGGCGCCACGATCTGCACCCTGGTGCAGTCCGACCGGGTCGTGTGTGCGCTGGGCGACCTGGCACCAGGCGCGTCGAGGACCGTCTTCCTGACCGTTCTGGTCGCTCCGTCGGCCGCGAAGGACTCGGTCCTGCGCAACGCCGCCGTGGTCGGTTCGACGACCCCCGACCCCGACACGTCGAACAACACCGCAACGACGGACACCGTCGTGGGGACCTCCGCCGACCTCTGGCTCGACAAGCAGGCCACGCAGCGTTCCGGCAACCCCTCGCCGGTGCTCGTCTACTCGCTGGTCGTGCACAACGACAAGGGCTGCGAGAAGGACGCCCAGTCGACGAGCACCCCGAACTGCGGCAGCGGCGGACCGTCCGACGCGCAAGACGTCGTGGTGACCGACCGGCTGCCGCTCGACCCGAAGAAGCTCGTCGTGCAGTACGTGTCGCCGTCCTGCACCTACGTCAAGATCACGCACACGGTGACCTGCAGGATCGCCACGCTCCCGGCTGGTGCTGACACGACCTTCGTCATCGAGGCGCAGGTGTCCGGCAGCGTCGGGACGATCAGCAACACCGCCTCTGCCACGAGTGCCACGGCTGACCCGGTGGCCGGCAACGGCACCAACACCGCGACCGTCGTGATCAAGGGCGGTACGGGCAAGAGGTAGCCGCCTCGGCCCGCGCGGCAGGGACCGGCTCGAGCCCGGTCCCTGCCGTGCCGCCCGCTGCCCCCGCGGACCCCTTGCGCGCGGCGGTACCGCTGGCTGGGAGACTCGGCCCTTCACCCACCAGCGCAGGAGGACTCCCGGCATGGCCACGAACGGCGAGAAGGCGTACGAGCTCTACCAGGCGGCCATCGGCCAGACCGAGGGCACCGGCGAGTGGCTCGAGGTCGACCAGGCGCGCATCAACGCCTTCGCCG
>JBKJQM010000449.1:0-5433 GCA_046594005.1 Mycobacteriales bacterium | reverse complement strand
GGTCACCAAGACCTACACCGTCGAGATCGAGGGCGAGAGCAAGCCGGCGCTGGTCGCCGACTGGATCACCCGCCTCGTCTACGGCTGAGCCGGAGCACGTGAGCGCGCTCCTGCCGGGTCCGGTCGGCGTCTGGACGGCCGCCCTCGACGCGCTCGAGGTGCCGGCCGCGCGGGACGCCGTCGCGGAGCTCGACGCGCAGGGCTGGGACGCGCTGTGGTTCGGCGAGGCGTACGGCCGCGAGGCCTTCACCGCCGCATCCCTTTACCTCGCGGCCAGCGAGCGGATGGCCGTCGCGACCGGCATCGCCAGCATCTACGGGCGCGACGCCGTCTCGGCGGGCGCTGCGGCCCGGACCCTCGAGGCGGCCTTCCCCGGCCGGTTCGTGCTGGGCCTCGGGGTCAGCCACGCCCCGCTCGTGGAGCGGATGCGCGGGCACTCGTACGGCAAGCCGCTGGCAGCCATGGGCGAGTACCTCGACGCGCTGGACGCCGCGCCGTACGTCGCCGCGGGCGGAGCGACGCCGCCACCGCGGGTGCTGGCCGCGCTCGGCCCGAAGATGCTCGAGCTGTCCCGGGAGCGCGCGCAGGGAGCGCACCCGTACCTCGTGACACCGGAGCACACCGCCGAGGCGCGGGCTGTGCTCGGCGAGGGTCCGCTGCTCGCGGTCGAGCAGGCGGTGGTCCTGAGCAGTGACCCCGAGGTCGTGCGCCGCCGGGCGCACTGGCACCTGGAGATCTACACCGGGCTGCCCAACTACCGGGCTTCGTGGTTCCGGCAGGGCTTCTCCGAGGACGACGCGGTGCGCGGTGGGAGCGACCGTCTCAAGGACGCACTGGTCGTCGGGGGCGACGAGGACGCCGTCCTCGAGCGGGTGCGCGCGCACCTGGACGCGGGCGCCGACCACGTCTGCCTGCAGGTGCTGGGTGAGGACCCCTTCGACGTGCCGGTGGACGACTGGGCGCGCCTGGCGCCCGCGGTGGCGACGCTGCGATGACCGACCTCGAGAGCCGCTACGCGGCGGCCGAGCAGAAGCTCGAGGTCCAGCGGCGGCGAAGCATCGCCCGCGGACCCGTCGGCCTGATCGCGGTGCTCGTAGGGCTGTCGCTCGCCGTCGGGGTGGTGGCGGCGGTGGACCTGCGTCGCCTGCAGACACCGCGTGGCACGGCGCTGGCCTGGACGGGCGCGGCCGTGTTCGGCGACTGCACGGCGTACGACCGGCTGTCGATCGCCGCCCCGGGCAGTCCGGAGCGTCGCTCCGACGCGGAGGTGTGCCGGCAGCTCCGCACGACGACGACGGAGGCCCGCGAGAACGCCGCCCGCACCGGCATCGACGTGGTGCAGGTCCGTCGTGACGGCCGGGAGGCGACCGTGCGCGTGGAGGTCCGGCGCCCCGAGGGGGCCGAGCAGGTCGAGCTGCCGCTGGTGCGGCGCGGCGGTGGCTGGGCGGTCGTGCGTACCGCCGAGGTGTGCTCCGCCGTGCGTTGCGCCTAGCTGTAGCGACCTAGCGCGCACTTCCCAGGTCGGGCTGCACCAGGGCGACGACCAGTCGCCAGGTGCCGTCCCGCGACCTCACCGAGACGTGGACGGTCGAGTCGCCCACGACCACGGCCGTGTCGTGCCAGACGCCGACGCTACGAGGGGACGCCACGAAGCCGATCCGGGAGAGCGCGGCCATCGCCTGCTCGGGGCCGGCCGGGCCTCGCTCGCTGACGAGCACGGCGCCGGCGGCGAACAGCGAGCGCACAGCTGTCGCGTCCCCGAGCAGGACGGCGTCCTCGAGCAGCGTCTCGAGCTCCTCGGGCGACCGGGCGAGCACGTCAGAGCGACAGCCCGTGGCGCTCCAGGACCGGGAACGTCGCGGGGAAGTCGATGTCGCAGCCGTACGCCGCAGCCAGCTCGGCGAGCTGCTCGGGCTCGGGCTCACCGGGCAGTGATGCGAAGGAGCGGAACAGCTCCTCCAGGCCGGCGGGGGAGATCAGCTCCAGACAGGCAGCGGGTTCGTCACCGGCGTTCCAGAAGGTGTGCCACTGCCCGCGCGGCTTGAACAGCAGATCACCAGGCCCGGCCTCCACCTCACGACCCTCGATGACCGCTCCGATGCGACCGGTGAGCACGTAGGTGAACTCGTCCTCGTCGCGGTGCCGGTGCATCGGCGCGGCCAGCGCGCGGGGCGCGAACAGGTGCTCCACGAGGGCGAACCGGCCGTCGGTGTCGACGGCGTCGATCATGAACCGGTCGGTGACGCCGCCGAGCGAGGAGGTGTCCCCTTGCCCGGCATGCAGGACCTTGACGGTCGCGGCGGGGGTGGATGTCTCGGTCACGGGTCCTCCAGGAGTGGGTGGGACGCGACCGTAGGGAGCCTGACGCCCTGCGCGGAATCCCACGAAGCTGGTGTATCCGCGTGACGTCCCAGGTGGGAGCGTGGCGGCATGACCTCGGCGTCGCGCGCGCTCGACAAGCTCGAGCGGCTCGCTGCGCAGCCGCGCAGCCTGGTGAGCCTGTGGGACGACGCGACGGTCGTGCTCCGGGAGGTGGTGCCGCACTACACGTGGCCGTGCTACTTCACGGTGGACCCCGCCTCGCTGCTCATCACCAGCCACTACAACCCGTTCATGCCGGAGCTCCCGCCCGAGTCCCTGGCGCTGGAGTACTACGGCGACGACGTCAACCAGCTCGCCGACGTCGCGCGCAGCCAGACGGGACTGTCCACGATCCACGACGCGACGGGTGGTGACCCCTCCGGCAGCGCTCGCTGGCAGGCGAACATGCAGATGGGCGGCGACCAGGAGCTGGTGGCCGCCCTGCGGACCCGGTCGGGCGAGGCGTGGGGCGCGGTCAGCCTCTACCGCGAGCCGGGCGAGCCGATGTTCGACGACGCCGAGAAGCGCTTCATGCGGCAGGCGGCCGTGCGGCTGGCCGACGGCGCCCGGCGGGCGCTGCTGTTCGGGGAGGCCGTCGACCCCGAGGGCATTCAGGCGCCCGGGCTGCTGGTGCTCACCGCGGACGGTCAGGTCGAGTCCAGCACGCCGGGCACCGACACCTGGCTCGCGGACCTGCCCGACGCCTCGGCCGACCGACTGCCCACAGCGGTGCTCGCCGTTGCCGGTCAGGCGCTGCGGTCGGCAGAGCAGGGCTCCCGGCCCGGCGAGGTCGCCATGTCGCGGGTGCTCTCGCGCTCAGGTCGTTGGGTGGTCCTGCACGGGGCGGCGCTGCTGTCCGGGGGCGATCGCCGCGTCGCCGTCATCGTGGAACCGGCGCACCCCGCGCGCATCACGTCGCTGCTGATGACGGCCTACCAGCTGACCGAGCGGGAGCGGGACGTGACCCGGCTCGTCCTGCAGGGCGCGTCGACGAGCGACATCGCGGACGCGCTGACCGTGAGCCCGCACACGGTCCAGCAGCACCTCAAGAGCGTGTTCGACAAGACCGGCGTACGCAGCCGGCGGGACCTCGTCGGCAAGGTCTTCTTCTCCTTCTACGAGCCCCGCCTGCGCGACAACGAGTCCAGGATCCGGCTCGACATGCCGCTGCGTGGCGGGCCCGCCCCCAGGACGTCGACCGACTAGCGGCCGGGCGCTCCGGCGCGCAGCAGCGGCCAGGCCCAGTCCGGCGTCGTCACCCAGTCGTAGGCGGACGCGCCGAGCGCGCCCTGCTCGGCCGCCGCTCGGGTGAACCCGCGGTAGTCCGAGGTGGTGCTGCTGCCGGCGAGGCCGCCCGCGTAGTGGACCGGGACGCGTGAGCCCAGGTGCGCGCGTACCCGCCGGATGTCCTCGGCCGTCGAGGTCGCGGCGTCCCGCCACCTCGGGTACCTGGAGTAGGCCGTGTAGTAGCCCATCGGCACCCACACGTCGTACGACGGGCCGAGCGCCTTCCACGGGAAGCTGCCGCCCCAGTAGTGCGGGTTCACCACCTCGGTCAGCACCGGCGGCAGGACGATCGCGGCCAGCGGCAGCCAGGTCCGCGCGCGGGTCTTCTTCGACAGGTCGACCAGTCGGGCGTTGCGCGTCGCGACGGGCACCCGCCGGTCCTCGATGTCCAGGCCGACGGCGTCGAAGTGGTGGCCGTCGTACTTGTACTGCAGCATCGCGTCGACGTTGCGCCAGTCGGTGGCCGGGCTCTCGAACGTCGGCAGGTACCAGGCCACGACCCGGATGCCCTGCGCATGAGCAGCTTTCAGCAGCGGCCCGAGGCGGTCGCGGGACAGCAGCGAGCCGGTCGCCTTGGGCGGGCTGTACTTGCTCGCCTGGAGCCACATCGTCGTGACGCCTTGCTTCTTCAGGAACATCATCGTACGCGGCGTGACCTTCGGCGTGCTGCCGCCGAGCTCGCGCGACCAGTCGTACGCGTCGACCCACGTCCCGAGGCCACGGAACGCACTCGCGTCGGTGTGGCCGGTCGGCGGGGGCACCGCGGCGGTGGCCGGTGCCAGGACGGTGCCGGTGAGGGCGACGGCGGCGCACGAGAGGGCGGCGAGCAGGCGAGAGATCACGACGGTTTCCGTTCCGTGCGAGGAGGTCCGACGGTAGGTCAGGTCCTCGGGCGCCGCCGCGCTTCGGTCAGATCAGCGACGGGTCGATCGGGTCGAAGCTCGGCAGCTCGATGATGGCGGCGTCCGGGTCCACGTCGGTGGTCGTGGGCGTCGTGGTGGAGGTGCCCGGTGCGGCGGTCGCCGGCTCGCCGCTGAAGTCGTCGTCGAAGACCGGGTCCGGCTCGGCGCCCGGCTGGCCCGGGTCGTCGGCGTCCTTGTCGTCGCAGTCCTGGACGACGCTGGACTCGGTGCAGCTGTCGGCGCCAGAGCCGCCGCGCAGGGCGTCCGTACCACCCTCGCCCTCGAGCGCGTCGTCGCCGGCGCCGCCCTCGAGGGTGTCGTCGCCGTCGCCGCCGGTCAGGACGTCGTTGCCGGCGTCGCCGTACAGCCGGTCGGCGCCGAGCCCGCCGTCGAGGGCGTCCATGCCGTCGCCCCCGGTGAGGACGTCGTCCTGCGCGCCCCCGTAGAGGACGTCGTCGCCGAGGCCGCCGTCGACCGTGTCGTTGCCGCCCTGACCGTCGACGCTGTCGTTGCCGTCGTCCCCGCGCAGGACGTCGACGCCGTCCCCACCTGCCATCCGGTCGTCGCCCGCACCGCCGGACACGACGTCGTTGCCGGCCGAGCCCGACAGGGTGTCGTTGCCGGCGCCGCCCACGACGACGTCGTCCCCGCCGTGACCGTTCTCGACATCGTTGCCGGGACCCCCGTCCAGGCGGTCGTTCTCGCCGTCACCGGCGAGCGAGTCGGCGCCGTCCCCACCGAGCAGGACGTCGCTGCCGGCGCCACCGAACAGCCGGTCGTTCTGCAGCCCCCCGTCGAGGCGGTCGTTGCCGGCCTCTCCCGCCACGTTGTCCGCGCCTGCCTCGCCGTACAGCGTGTCGTTCCCGACACCGCCGCGCAGGAC
>JBKJQM010000200.1:0-5945 GCA_046594005.1 Mycobacteriales bacterium | reverse complement strand
CGGGACCGGTCGCGTGAGCGCCCTCGAGACGGTCAACGCGTTCCTGCGGGCGGCCGCTGCGCGCGACTACGACACCGCGCTGCCGCTGCTCACCGATGACGTCGAGTACCAGAACATGATGCTGCCGGCGGTGCACGGCCACGCCGGGGTGCGCGAGACCCTCGAGGGCCTGCTCGCGCTGTGCACCGGCTCGGAGTGGGTGGTGCACCGCGAGCTGGCAGAGGGGGACGTCGTCATGAACGAGCGCACCGACCGCTTCCGGATCGGTGAGACGTGGACCGACCTGCCGGTGATGGGGGTCTTCACCCTGCGAGACGGCCGGATCGCCTTGTGGCGGGACTACTTCGACCTGCAGACCGTCATGGCGGCGATGTCCTAGACGCTCAACCGCGAGTGCATCTCCCAGACCAGCAGCTCGGCGCGGCCGGCGCTGAGGACACGCAGACCGCCGCCGTCGATGCGTGCCGCGTCGCCGGTCGCCAGCAGCCCGACACCCTCCAGCTCGACCTGCCCCGCGGTGACGAGCACGTGCACGTACGCCGCCGCCGGCAGCGCCACCGGCACGTCGGCGACGAGGCGGGCGACGTGCAGCGCCGCGTCCCGCTGTCCGAGTCCGACCGCCGTACCCCCCGCGTGCTCGGGTCGGCCGGAGGCCACGACGACCAGGCCGTCGGACATGGCCACGGTCGCCGCTTCGTACGACGGGACGCTGTCCCGCTCGTGCGGTGCCAGCCACATCTGGACGTAGCGCAGCGGTCCCTTCCCGGCGTTGCGCTCGCTGTGCACCACTCCGCGTCCGGCGCTCATCCGCTGCACGACTCCCGGGCTGAGCACGCCGGTGCGGCCGGTCGAGTCCTCGTGCGCCAGCTCGCCCGACAGCACCCAGGTGAGGACCTCGACGTCGCGGTGGGGGTGCGGCGGGAAGCCGCCGCCCGGCTGCAGGACGTCCTCGTTGCAGGACAGCAGCAGCCCGTACGACGTGTTCGCCGGGTCGTAGTGGTGGCCGAACGAGAAGCTGTGCGCGCTGTCGAGCTCGGCGGTCCGGGTGCGGCCCCGGTCGCCGGCGCGGCGGACGTCGACGGTCACGCCGTCATCCTTCCGCGCCGGCGGGTGACCGGGTCAGCCGGTCTGAATCGCGGAGATCTCGAACTCCAGGGTGATCTTGTCGCTGACGAGCACGCCGCCGGCCTCGAGGCCGGCGTTCCAGGTGACGCCCCAGTCCTTGCGGTTAACGACGACCGAGCCCTCGAAGCCCACGCGGGTGTTGCCGAACGGGTCCTGCGCCGAGCCCTCGTACACGAAGGGCACGGTGACGTTCCTGGTCGTGCCCTTGATGGTGAGGTCACCCTCGACGTCGAACTCGGCGTCCCCGGTGCGGCGCACGGCCGTGGAGGTGAAGGTGATGGTCGGGAACTCGTCCATGGCGAAGAAGTCGTTGCTGCGCAGGTGCTCGTCGCGCTGCGCGCTGCGGGTGTCGATGCTCTTGGCCTGGATCACGACGGTCGCGGACGAGCGAGACGGGTCGTCACCGTCCAGGACGGCGGTGCCCTCGACGTCGTTGAACGCACCGCGGACCTTGGTCACCATGGCGTGACGGGCCACGAAGCCGATGCGGCTGTGCGACGCGTCGAGCGAGTACGTCCCGGTGAGCGAGGACAGGGAGGTGGCTGTGGTGGTCATGGGGGCTCCAGGGGTAGGGGCGACATGTGGTTGATCTGTCATCCACACTGTGCACCCGGCTATGGTGATGTGTCAACCATCCAAGGAGGATGAGGTCATGACCCGGTGGCTCGACGAACGCGAGCAGCGCACCTGGCGCAGCTGGCTCGCGGCCTCGCACCGCCTCGACGCCCACCTCGCGCGCCGCATGCAGGCCGAGGGCGAGATCTCGATGGCCGACTTCGCGGTGCTCGTCCCGCTCAGCGAGGCCGAGGACGGGCGGCTCCGCGCGTTCGAGCTGGGCCGCGTGCTGCAGTGGGAGAAGAGCCGGCTGTCGCACCACCTCACCCGGATGGCCGGTCGGGGTCTGGTCGAGCGCCAGGACTGCGGCACCGATCGCCGGGGGGCGTACGTCGTCATCACGCCGGCCGGCCGGGCCGCACTGGAGGCGGCCGCACCGGCGCACGTCGAGGCGGTGCGCGCCGCCGTCTTCGACGCGCTGACCCCGGCCGAGGTCGACCGGCTGGGGGTGCTCTGCGACAAGGTCGTGGCCGCGCTGGAGGCCACCGACGGGTGCTCCGGCGTGGAGGAGAGCTGAGGCGGGCGTCACATGACACTTGACACGTGACATGCCCGATGTCACGTTCAGCGGCATGACCCACCTGACTGCTCTGCTCGCCGCTGCCGAACCGCCCGCCGGAGGTGCTGCCCTCAAGGAGGTCGTCGGCGCCACGGCCGGTGTCGGCGTCGTGACCCTCCTGCTGCTCGGAGTCGCGATCGCCCACCGCACGCGTCGGACGACCAAGCTCCAGGAGCTCGCCGACGCCCTCGGCCGGCGCACCGGCCGCCCCGGTTGGGTGGCGCTGCCGACCGTCGTCACATCACTGGCCCTGATGACCGCCTTGTTCGGCATGCTCTGGGACATCTCGCTGCACATCGGCCGCGGCCGCGACGAGGGCCCGCTGGCCAACCCGGCCCACTACTTCATCCTGGTCGGCCTGTTCATGGTCTTCGCCGCCGGGATGCTCGCCGTGGTGCTGCCCCTGGACGAGAGGCCCGGCCCCGCATCGGTCCGGATCACGAAGGGCTGGCACGCGCCCGTCGGCGGACTGCTCGTCGCCGGCGCAGGCTTCTACGCGCTGCTCGGCTTCCCGCTCGACGACGTGTGGCACCGGCTGTTCGGCCAGGACGTCACGCTCTGGGGCCCGACCCACCTGATGCTCATCACCGGCGCCGGCCTGTCCCTGGTCGGGCTGCTCGTGCTCGAGCAGGAGGGGCACGCCAGCGGCAAGGGCGTCGGCGCCTCGCCCGCCGTCGCCTGGCTGCTGCGCACCTTCGCGCTCGGCGGCATGCTGATCGGCCTGTCGGTCTTCCAGGCCGAGTTCGACTTCGGCGTGCCGCAGTTCCGCCTCGTCCTGCAGCCGACGATGATCGCCGCCGCTGCGGGCTTCGCGCTGGTCGCCGCCCGTCTGATCGGCGGTCGCGGCGCGGCCGTCGGCGCGGCCGTGTTCTTCCTGCTCCTGCGGGGCGTCATCAGCGTCATCGTCGGACCGCTGCTCGGCGAGCCGACGCCGTCGCTGCCGCTCTACCTCGGCTCGGCCGTGCTCGTCGAGCTGCTCGCGCTCACCCCGCTGCTGGTCCGCTCCCCGATGGCCTTCGGCGCTCTCGGCGGCCTGGTGATCGGCACCCTCGGCACGGCGACCGAGGCCGCCTGGGCGTCGTTCGCCATGCCGCTGCCGTGGGCCCGTGACATGTGGGTCGAGGGCCTGCTCATGACCGTCCCCGTCGCCGTGGCCGCCGGCCTGTGCGGCTCGCTGCTGGCGCTCGGCGTCCAGGGCCGACTGCCCCGGCCGACGATCAGCCGCACCGTCCTGCTGGCCTCGCTGCTCGTCCTGGCCGCCGCCACCGCGAACGGCGTGATCGCGACCGTTCCCGAGGGCCGCGCCGTCCTCGCGCTCACCCCGGCCGGCCCCGGCAAGGTGACCGCCGACGTCACCCTCGAGCCGGCGAGCCTCGCCGACGGCCCCTCCTGGGTGCAGCTGACCGCCTGGCAGGGCGGGGGTCTCGTCGTCGACCGCCTCGAGCGCACCGGTCCCGGCCGCTACCGCTCGACCGAGCCGGTCCCCGTCGACGGCGACTGGAAGACGCTGCTGCGCGTCCACGACGGCCGCGCGCTGTCCGCTGTGCCGGTGTTCCTGCCGGCGGACCGGGCCATCAAGGCCGAGGAGGTGGCCGCCGTGAGCGCCACCCGCGCGTTCCGCCCCGAGATCGAGATCCTGCAGCGGGAGCGCAACCTGGACGTGCCCGGCTGGCTCTGGACCGCCGCGTCGTTCGTCGTCCTGATCCTCTCGCTGGCCCTCGTGGCCGCCCTCGCGTGGGGCGTCGGGCGGCTGTCGAAGCGCATCCCCGACGACGCGTTCGACGAGGACAGCCCGATGGCCGCCGAGGAGCAGGGCCTGCCGCAGCGCGGCGGCGCGCTGCGTCCCGGAATGGCGTGAGGACCGACATGGTCCTGGCGCACCACGCCCTGATCACCGCGATCCCCTTCGTGGTGCCGGCTTTCATCGTCGTCGCCCTGGTCGGCGTCATCATCTGGCGCGACCGGCGCGAGGACGGCTGAGATGGCCGGCGCGCCCCACCGGCAGCCGGACGACGCGCTCACCGTCGACCAGCTGGCGGCCCGCGTCGGCATGACGGTGCGCAACGTCCGGGCGTACGCCGCCCGCGGCCTGCTCCCGCCGCCCCGTCTCGTCGGCCGGACCGGGTTCTACGGCCCGCAGCACGTCGCCCGGCTCACCCTCGTCCGGGCGCTGCTCGCCGAGGGCTACACGCTCTCGGCGGTCCAGAAGGCCGTGGAGGACGAGCCCGGGGCGCGCAGTGCCGGCTCCCTCGCGCTGCACAAGGCCCTCAAGGCGCCGTGGCTGCCGGACGCACCGCAGGACACCGACCTCGCGACCATCGCCGACCGGGCGGGCAGCGCCGACCTCGCGCTGGTCGAGCAGGTCGTCGACGAGCTGGCCGGGATGGGGGTCGTCGAGCCGCTCGGCGGCGGGCAGCTGCGCGTGCTCGACCCCGCGCTGCTGGACGCCGGCATCCGCGGCGTGAAGCTGGGACTGCCCGCCACGGCGCTGGTCGGCGCGCAGCGGCAGGTCGTCGAGCTCGTCGAGCAGGCCGCCGAGATCTACGTGCAGATGTTCCGCGACACCGTCTGGCGCGAGCACCTGGAGGCCGACGCCCCGGAGCAGGCCTGGCCGACGGTGCAGGCGATCGTCGAGGGGCTGCCCCCCGTCGCGGCGCAGGCGGTGCTGGCCAGCTTCCGCAGCGCCATGGCGTCGGCCGTCGCGCAGGCCGTCGACGAGCTGCTCGGTGCGGAGTCGCCCGTCCCGCCCGACGCCGCCTGACTCGTCGATCTGCCCCAGAGCGTCCCGCCCGCGCCTAGGCTCCGGCCATGGACGCCCTCGCCGGGCCGTACCTCGCGTCGGCCGCCCTGCTCGTCGCAGCGGGCGGCAGCAAGCTCGCCGACCCGCTGTCCCTGGTACGCGCCCTGCGGTCCGCGCGGCTGCCCGGCTCCGCCCACGTCGTCCGGCTGCTGGCCGCCGGCGAGGTCCTGCTGGGACTGGCCGCGATCGCCCTCGGCACCCGCGCGGCGGCGGTGCTCGTCGCCGCGTCGTACGCCGCCTTCACCGGCTTCGTCGTCCTGGCCCGCCGGCGCGGCGGGGTACTGGCGTCCTGCGGCTGCTTCGGCAGGTCCGACACCCCGCCGACCGTGACCCACATCGCCGTGACCACAGCGCTTTCCGCGGGCGCTGCCGCCGTGGCCGTGCGCCCGCTCGGCCCGCTGCCGGACCTGCTCGGGGGATCGCCCGCGGCCGGCGCCGCGCTGCTGCTGGCCGCCGCCGCCGTCGCCGTCACGGCGTACCTCGTCCTCGCGCTGCTCCCGGCGCTGCAGGCCGCGCGGTGACCGCGCTCGTCGTCGCGCTGACGGTGGCCGTGCTGCTGCTGGCGGTCCTCGTGGCTGGCCTGCTGCGCAGCCACGCCGAGATCCTCAAGGCGCTGCACGAGCTGGGCGCCGGCCTCGAGCTGGACCGCGCCGACGGCGGTCCCGTCCCGGTGACGGTCGAGGGGGTCCGCCGGCCCCGCACCGCCGGCAGCGTCGCACCCGAGGCGGTGCACGGCGCGACGCTCGACGGCGAGACCGTCGTCGTGCCCCTGGGCGCCGGTACGGACACGCTGCTGGCGTTCCTGTCGTCGGGATGTACCACGTGCCAGGCGTTCTGGTCCGCCTT
>JBKJQM010000026.1:0-14030 GCA_046594005.1 Mycobacteriales bacterium | reverse complement strand
CTCGCAGCCGGGGGCCATGCGCTCGATCAGCCCAGCGATGAAGGTGCCGTGGCCGGCAACGGGGTCGATGCTGCCGTCACCGTCCTCATCGGGCAGCTCGGCGTTGGACGGGTCGTCGGCCAAGGCGTGCAGCGCGTGCGGCCGCAGGACACCGGCGGCAAGGCCGGTGTCCAGCACGACGATCGAGGGCTTGGAGCGCGCCGTCAGGTCGTACGGGTAGACGGGCAGTGACGGCGCCGTCGCCGGCCGCGCGCTGTGGTCCCGGTGACCCGTCGCTCGGTACTCCGGGTTCGCCTGGAACGGGTTCGCCTGGAACGGGTTCACGCCCCAGGCCCCGGCTGGGTGCGGACCGCAGCAGCCCGTCCCGCAGTGCGACAGCAGCACGTGGTTGGGCTGCGCGTCGATGCCCTGCAGCCGCAGGTCGTACACGGCCGCGGTCACGTCGGCGACCCGCTCGAACCGGACGAACGTCCCGGTCTCGTCCTTGCGGCGACCGTCGAGAAGCTGCTCGGTCCGGTCCGCGTCGACTGCCCGCACCAGGACCTCCCCCGGCGTGAAGGCGACGCCGCCGCCCTCCGGCGACCACGCCACCCGGTCCTGCCAGGGCCCGGTCCTGCGGCCGCTGCTCTCGATCATGTGCTCCCCCTCTGGTTGCCGATGTGCACGGTGAGGCGGTGTCCGTCGACCCGGTCCAGCGCCTGTCCCGCGAGGCGGGTCGCGTCCGGCACCGACAGCGCACGACCGGAGTCCTGCACCGACTCGAAGCGGTCCCGGAGCACCTCGCGGGCCTGCGCCAGCATCTGCTCGATGGGGACGAGGTCGTCGTCGTACAGCTGGTGGCCGTCGTCGGCGAGGATCTGCTCGGCCTTGGCGTGCAGGCGCACGGCCAGCTCGGCGTCGTCGGCTGCCGAGAGCCGCGCCGCGGTCATCATCGAGTACGCGATCTGGACGGGTGAGCCGAGCGCGAGCCCCAGCTCCAGGCAGGCCCGCTGGTGCCGGGCAGCGGCGGCGAAGTCACCGTGGCGCAGCGCGTGCTCGGCGAGGTTGCCCTCGGCGATGGCGGCGAGGTGGTCGTCGTCGAGCTCCCGCGCGACGGCCAGCTCGCGCCCGAACGCGTCCGCAGCCGCAGCCTCGTCGCCGGCGAAGTACGACGCGAGCCCGAGCAGGTTGAGCATGCGTGCCTGCCCACGCGGGGTCAGCGGTCGCGCCAGCGTCGCCATGGCGACCTCCCGGGCCGCGACGACGTCGTCGGCCCGCAGCGCGACCTCGCCCTGCACCCGCTCGACCGCCACGTCGTCCCACGCGGGCGGACCACCACAGGTGCGTTGCACCTCGGCGGCCTCGGCGACGACGGCCCGGGCCGCACCGAGGTCGCCGTTGCGGACGTGCAGGTGCGCGAGCGTGCTGAGCTGGGACACGCGGGTGCGCGTCGACGGCGTCAAGCTCCGGGCGTACCCCGACAGCTCCGCGATGGCGTGCCGCGGCGTCTGCACCGTGTAGTAGAAGCGCCCGATCGTGCAGGCGATCTGCTGCGCGAGCTCGGGATGCACTTCCGCGAGCAGCGGCACGAGGCCGCGCAGGTTCTCCAGCTCGTCGCTGATCTCGCCGGCCAGCAGCCGGTCCATCGGCTGCCACGGCCCGAGGCGGTGGACCCACCACTCCGCGATGCGCTGAGCCGTCGTCACGGCCTCCCCGTGCTCGTGCAGCAGTCGCAACGCGTACGAGCGGACTGTCTCGAGCAGGCGGTAGCGGCTGTCGTTGCCGGTCAGGTCGACGGCGACGAGCGACCGCTCGCACAGCCGCCAGACCAGCTCCGGCACGTTCTCGTCGGCCACGTCCGGGCCGTCGGCGAGAGCGGGCGTCGCTCCCTCCAGCGAGAAGTCCTTGGCGAAGACGGCAAGCCGACGCAGGGCCGCGCGCTCCCCCGATGACAGCAGCCGCACGCTCCAGTCGACGGCCGCATCCATCGTGCGCTGGCGGTCCGGCCGGTCGCGCTCGCGGCTGCGGAGCAGGGCGAAGCGGTCGTCCAGTCCGTCGAGCAGGCGGTGCGGGCTGAGCAGGGACAGGTGCGACGCGGCCAGCTCGAGCGCGAGCGGCAGCCCGTCCAGGCGCCGGCAGATCCCGGTCACCGCAGCGACGTTGTCCTCAGAGACGCGGAAGTCCGGCCGAACGGCGCGGGCGCGGTCCACGAACATGGCGACAGCGGCGAGCTCGACCGCGTCCGACGCGGTGGCGTCCGCGGGTGGCAGCGCCAACGGGTCGACCGGCAGCACGATCTCGCCGACGACCCGGAGCCGCTCCCGGCTCGTCGCGACCACGCAGACGCCCGGGCAGCGGGACAGCAGCTCGGCGGCCAGAGGTGCGAGCGCCGCGATGAGGTGCTCGCAGTTGTCGAGCACCAGCAGAGCGCGCTGGTCTGCGAGGTGCTGGAGCGCGTCGGACCAGCGGTCGCTGCCGTTGGCGCCGGGCGCGCCGACGGCGGCGGCGACAGCCGGTCCGACCAGCGCCACGTCGGGCAGCGGCGCGAGGTCGACGAACCACACCCCGTCGTCCCATCCGGGTGCGGCGACGATGCCGGCCTCGACCGCCAGGCGCGTCTTCCCGACGCCACCGGGTCCCAGCAAGGTCAGCACCCGACCGGGCGCTGCAGCCGACACCACGCCGGCCAGCTCCCGCTCGCGGCCGACGAACGGAGTCGGTGGCCGCACCAGGTTGTGACCCTCGGCGGGCACGGCGCGGATCGACGGGAACTCACGGCGCAGCCCCGCCGCCACCACGCGGAACAGCGCTGTCGGCCCGTCGAAGTCGCGCACTCGGAACCGGCCCAGCGGCACCAGCTGCACGCCGTCGACCTCGCCAGCCTCCCGAGCGCACTGCTCGGACACCAGGACCTGGTCCCCGTGGCCGGCGTTCATGACGCGCACGGCCTGGTGAACCGCGAGGGCCACGTAGTCGCCGCCCCGCGGCACCGCCAACCCGCAGTGCGCACCCATGCGGACGTGCGGGCGGCCGTGCTCCGGCCAGGACTCACCGGCGAGCCGCCGTTGGCCGTCCACGCAGGCCAGGAGCGCCGCAGCGGCGCTGTGGAATGCCGCGAACGTCGAGTCGCCCGCCCCGATCAGGACGTGACCGCCGTGCGCGCGCCAGACGGAGCTCAGCAGCTCGGTGCTCCGCTCCAGGACCTGCGCGTAGTCAGGCCCGAGCCGGCGGAGCAGCGCCGTCGAGCCCTCGATGTCGCTGAACACGAAGGTGACGACCCCACGCGGCAACTGCTCCCCCACGTCGGCAGTGTGCCCGGAATCCAGCGGAAAGGGGAGGATCTGGGTGGCCGGCGCGAGCACGACGCTGCGGCTGCGTCCCGACCGTTCTTCGGACGACGTGCGCGCGCGGGCGGGTCGAGCTGGCAGGAGTGGACTGCACCGCGTCGGCGTGAGCGCGTCGAAGGCTACGGAGCCGCCGGCCACCTGCTCGCCCCGCGGGACGTGACTGTCGGCTGACACCACCCTCGCAGGGGACTCCCGGGCGCTCGTCGGGCTGCTGACACGGCAAGCCGTGCCACCTGGCGGCAGGGTGATCCCGGTTGTCGCGGGTTCGAGCCCCGTCACTCCCCTCGCTGCGCGAGATCAGCCCCCTTCCGGTGCGGGCCTGCATCGCCGAGCTCGCCACCAGCCGGTCACCCGCGACGGTCCGGCACGTGCACGCTGCGCTTTCCACGACGCTGCCCAGCGGCACCTCCCAGGAACGCGCCACCTCAGAGGCGCCGGTCCCCGCAACCCCGCTGCGGCCGCGCAGGCCGACCCCCTGCGATCAGCCGCTGGAAGCGCGGCCGATCAGCTCGGTGATCGCCTTCTCCACAGCCGGGAAGTCGTCACGGTAGATCTCGTGCCCGGCTGGCACCTGGGTGAAGTGGCCATCGGCCCACTGGCGGGTGACGGCGTGCATGTTCTGCTCGTACGCCGCGTACGTGCGGCCGCAGATGTCGTCTTCGGAGTCGCACTGCTCGATCGTGCTGATCAGCATGGAGAAGGCGACCTGCTGGGGAAAGGGGGCGCCGGCCAACTGCTCGCCAGAGGTCTTGTAGTCGATGTGCTCGCCGTTGCCTTCGCCACCGCGGTAGTAGCGGGTCTCGGCAGCGCGCTCGGCTTCCGTCATCGACGGGAATGCCGTTCTCACGGTGAGGTCGAACGGCGGCACGGGGTTCATGGCGAGGACACCGACGACGGTCTCGGGATGCGTCCTCGCGTAGGACTGGACCAGGAAGCCGCCGGCGGAATGGCCGATCATCACGTACGGCGGTGACACGTGCGCCGCCTTGAGCAGCCCGTCGAGATCGGCATGCACGTCAGCAGCCGTACGTGGGGTCGCTGCAGGGCTGCTGGCACGGCCGTTGTTGGCGCGGTCGTACGCGCAGACCCGTTGACGATCGGCGAAGGCTGAAGGGATCTCGGACATGGCGCCGAGAGGGGCGCCGTCACCTGACTCGATCAGCAGGGTCGGCGACCCGCTGCCCGTGCAGCGCATGTAGAGCTTGCGGTCTCCGACCGGAAAGGCCTGTGCGAAGTCGGTGGACATGACGGATGGTGAGGCAGACGCGGCGACGCCCCGTGTTCCATGTGGAGTGCCTGAGGAGCAGGCAGCCAGTGATGCCCCTGCGAGGAAAGCTGAAAGCCGGACCGCACGCGACGGGTGCATGCGCGGATCCTCTCCGTGGCGCGGCAGGGCCCGGACACCTCGAAGATGAGGATCTCCGAGGACCTGGACGATGACAAGGTCAGGCAGGTCGTCGTTCCGTCCGACGATCACCCCGACGACCGCAGCGACCTGGTTGCGGACCAGGGCACCGACGGCGACACCGATGACCCCGTACGCGGACATCACGACGAACCCGACAGCGACGACCCCCCAGAGGTGGCCGGCGAGAGTGACGTCACCGTCGCGAGAACGGATCAGCGCGCTGCTGAACGGCACCGATGCAGCCCGTCGACCTGGCGGTGAGCTCCCTCGGTCACGACTGACGGGAACCCTGGCGCAGGCATCTGAGCGGTCAGGTCAGGACGTGGCGTACCGAACGCCGAAGCGGGAAGTCTCCTGACGTGACCTCACCTGCCCCGCTTGCGTGCCCCACGTGCTCGGAGGAGCTCCAACTGCATGAGGACGACGCGTTCCGCTGCCCCGAGGACCACGTCTACACC
The DNA here is from genome assembly GCA_046594005.1 of Mycobacteriales bacterium. Taxonomy (GTDB): domain Bacteria; phylum Actinomycetota; class Actinomycetes; order Mycobacteriales; family SCTD01; genus SCTD01. Next base: position 8,838 of record JBKJQM010000026.1, on the reverse strand, counting down.
GTGATCGGCCTGGCGCTGACCACCAACATCGCAGCGTTACGGGCACTCTGGCTGGCGATCCGGGCGCTGGAGGACGACGCCGCCAGCCTGAACTACATGGCCGGCAAGTACGGGGACGGCTTCGGTTCCTCGGCCGAGGCACGTCGGGCTGAGGCCGCGGCGGCGCTGGCGGCGGCGAGCACGCTGCGCGACCACGCCCGACGTGCGCAGGCGCGGCTCGACGCGCTCCCCGTTGCCCCTTCGGCCGTCAGCGAGGGCAGCCAGCGGGGGCGCGGCGGCGCCTAGGACCTGGTGCCGCCCTACCGCAGCACTCCTGGGCGACGTGACGCGGTTTCGTCAGGTCTCGCCAGGCGGACGACGCCGTAGCAGCAGTACGGCGACATCGTCGTCGTTCGCCCCGTCGGTCATCTGCGCCAACAACGCGTCGGACAGCTCTGCGAGCGCAGCTGGGCCGTTGTTCACCACTCCACGGAGCATGTCGATGCCGTGTTCGACCGGCCGGTTGCGGCTCTCCACCAAGCCGTCCGAGTACAGCAGCAGCGTCGAGTCGGACGGCACGACCGACTCGTGTGCGACGTAGCCCGTACCAGGCACCGCACCGAGGGGCAGGCCAGGATCGCCCGTCAGCTGCTGCACGCCCTCGGCGGTGCGCAGCAGCGGCGGCGGATGACCGGCCAGGACCATGCGCAACCGGCCGGACGGCACGTGCAGGACGCCATAGGCGAGTGTCGCCATCGCCTCGTCCCCCAACGTCGCCACGAGGCGGTCCAGCGCGGTCACGACGACGACGGGGTCGTGCTGGAGTAGCGCAAGGGCGCGCAGCGCCGAGCGGATCTGACCCATGAGGCTGGCAGAGAGCAGACCGTGGCCGCTGACGTCACCCAAGGCGATCGCGATGTGCTCGGCGTCCAAGGCGAACAGGTCGTAGAAGTCGCCGCCTACGGTCAGGTCTGCCTCGTCCCGTCCCGGGACGTACCTGACGTGGCAGTCCAGGCCCGGGATCGGCGGGAGCTCCCGGGGCAGCATCGAGCGCTGCAGCTCCATGGCGACCTCGTGCTCGCGCTCGTAGTCCACGACGTTCTCCAGTGCGAGGCCGGCCAGCTGGCACAGCTGCGTGAGCACGGCCAGGTCCTCGTCGTCGAAGTCGGCCGGCCGCCCGTCGCTGTCGCTGCCCGTCTTGTCCGAGAGCTGGACCAGCCCCAGGTTGCTGCCGTCGCGGCGCCTGAGCGGCGCGGCCAGCCAACCGCGGAGCGGCGGATGGTGCTGGGCGTGCCCGCCGAACGCCCGCCACCGCGGGTGGCGCTCCAGCTCTGCCTGCGTCAGGCGCATCGACTGGTTGGTCTCGCAGACGAGGGCGTAGATGCCGCTCCCGTCCGCCGGCTCGTCGTAGGTGGCCCAACGGGCGTACGTGGCGCTCAGGAAGGGAGCGGCGATCGCCTGCGACCAGTCACTGCCACGGTTCAGGCTGGCCACGGCCTGCTCGGCGCCGATGATCATCGCCGCCTGGTCGGTGATGGCGTGGAGCACTGCGCTGACGGTGCGCTGCCGGTTCACCTCCAGGGCGGCGGCATTGAGCAGCAGCAAGCGGCGCAGACCGGCTTCCGCCGCACGACTCCGCTCCTGCGCGCGCAGGCGATCGAGGTTCGCGACGTCTGCAGCCCGGGTCGCCGTCACGTCGTGCATGACCACGACGGCGCCCGAGAGCCGCCCGTCTGCGCCGCGGATCTGCTGACCGGAGGCGAGCAGCGTCCGAGGTGGCTGACCAGCCGGGGCGACGACCATCTCGACATCGCGCACAGGTTCGCCACGCAGCGCACGGAGCAGCGGCACCTCCTCGGGCCGCAACGTCGTGCATCCGTCTGCGGCGAACAGGGCGTAGTACTGCGCCCACTCCGCCGCGGGAAGAGGCACGGCAGGAAGGCCGTGCAGCTCGCGCGCAGCCGGGTTGAACAGCGTCAGCACGCCGTCCGCGTCACACGCCACCAGCGCGTCGGACAGGTTGTTCAGCACCGCGGACAGGAAGCTGTGGTCAGGCTCGACGGGCCAGGCGCCCTGTGCAGGGTCGCCAGCGGCTGCCTGCTCCGGGAGCGGCAAGCCTGCACCCGCCACATCCATGGCACCACCTTAGGTCCGCTGAGCGGTTCGGCCCCGAGGTACGCGGCATCCAGATCGATCCGGCCACCGGCGCGTACGCAGGTGCTCCCGCGGACCTCGGGGCGAGGTGTCGCCTCCCTGTGACCGGTTACGGCTGGGCGGAGACCTCGGACCACACGCGCTTGCCAGGTGGTACGTCGGTGACGCCCCAGGCCGCGGGCGACGGGTCGGCGATGGTCATGCCGCGGCCGCCCTGGCCGCCGTCGCCACCCGGGCGGGCCGCTGCGACGAGCCGTCGCCGCCCTCAGCTCGGCGTCGGCGCCGGCGTCGGTGGGTCGACCGGACGGGTCCAGTAGGTCGTCCTCGAGTCGTGGTTGACGTTGCCCAGCAGAGGCAGGTAGGTCTCGTAGGCCTTGCGGTCGGCGAAGACGCGGGCCGGGTCGGCGCCGGCGCGCATGAAGTCGCGCACGCTCGCGGCGGAATCCAGCTGCACGCCCTTCGCGACCACGAGCCGGGGCACCTGCTTGCCCTCGATCCAGTCGGCCCCGAACTGCCCGAGGCCGTAGCCCATCAGCGTCCACGCGAAGGCGATGCTCAGCTTGTAGGCCCCGCCGAGCTGGACCAGGTCGAGTGCCTCCTGGTCGCCGTCGACGCCGGAGAGGAACATGTCGTCGCGGAGCTTCCCAGTCTGCTGGAGCGCCTGGTAGGCGCCGACGACGATCGTGTCGCCACCCAGCACGACCTTCACGTCCGGGTGCGACCGCAGTGCGCTGAGCATCGTGTTGCGGCCGGAGGTGGTGCTGATCTCGGCCACCGTGATGTCCCGGACGAGCTCCAGGCCGCCGCCTCCCGTCGCGAGCCCGTCGAGCACCCCGCGGTGGCGCAGCTTGAGCTGCGGTGCAGCGGTGTCCAGGTTGAAGTAGACCGCCTGCGCGTTGCCCCCCAGCTCGGCCTTGACGTAGTCGGCCGCCGCTCTGCCCTGGTCGAAGCCGATCTGGTACTGGCTGGCGACGACCTGGGTCGTGCTCGGTGCGGTGATGATCCCCTGGGTGCAGACGCCGCGGTCGATGGCCCGCTTCAGCGCCAGCGCGTCCGCGTCCGGGTTCAGGGGCTGCATCGCGAGTGCTCCGACGCCGCGGCTCAGGAAGTCGTTCATCTGGTCGACGTGCTTGCCCGGGTCGTTGCCCGACGTCGCCGTGAGGTACTCGACACCACGCTCACGCGCCGCCGACTGCATGCCCCGCCCGAGGGCGAGGAAGAACTCCGAGTCCGCCGTCGACGCCCAGGCGATGCGTGCGGGCAGGCCGGTGGAGCGACCCGCAGCCGTGCTCTGCTGGAAGGGCTGGAGCGTGTTGGGGTCCAGTGAGGTCGCGCTGACCTCGTCGCTGCTCCCGCAGGCGGACAGCCCCATGGGGACCAGCAGACCGGCGGCGCCGGCAGCGCTCAGCCGGAGGACCTCGCGGCGCGTCAGGTTCACAGGACCACTTCCCTCAGGGTGCAGCGATGCTATCGACGGTCAACGGGCCGGCCGTCGCACGACGGTGATGAAGAAGTCGTCGATCGCACGGACAGCCGCGACGAACTGGTCGAAGTCGACCGGCTTGCGCACGTAGGCGTTCGCGTGCAGGTCGTAGGAGGCGAGCACGTCCTCCTCCGCGTCGGAGGTGGTGAGCACCACGACGGGGATGCGGCGGAGCTCGGAGTCGGCCTTGACGTCGCGCAGGACCTCCCGGCCGTCGCGACGCGGGAGGTTGAGGTCCAGCAGGACCAGGTCGGGGGTGGGGACGTCCGCGAACTCGCCCTGCTTGCGCAGGTAGGCGATCGCGTCCTCGCCGTTCGAGACGACGGTGAGCCGGTTGGCGATCTTGTAGTCCGTGAACGCCTCGCGGGTCATCAGGACGTCGCCGGGGTCGTCCTCGACGAGCAGCACCTCGATGGCTCGATCGGACAGGGGCTCAGGCATCGGGAGGTCCGTCCGGGAGGGGAAGGGTGAAGGAGACGCAGGCGCCGCCGAGCGGTGACGGCACCAGCATGATCGTCCCACCGTGGAACTCGACGACCTTCTTCGCGAGCGCGAGCCCGATCCCGGTCCCCTCGTAGGCATCTCGTGCATGTAGCCGCTGGAAGATCAGGAAGACCTTCTCCGCGTACTCCTGCGGGATGCCGATCCCGTTGTCGGCCACGTCGACCCGTACGAGGTCGCCGGCTCTCGCCGTGGTGACGAGCACCTGAGGCGCGCGGTCGGCATGGCGGTACTTCAGTGCGTTCGCGAACAGGTTGGTGAGCAGCAGGTGCAGCAGCGAGGGATCGCCCAGCACCCGTACGCCCTGCGCGTGGGTCTCGAGCGTCCCGTTCGTCTCGGCCACGCGGACCTCCAGTCCCGCCCACGCCGCCGCGACCGCCGCGGCGAGGTCGAGGGGGACGAAGTCCTCACCGGTGCGCCCGACCCTGCTGAACGTCAGGAGGTCGGTGATGAGGCGCTGCATCCGCTTGGCACCGTCGACGGCGAAGGCGATGTACTGCTCGCCGCGCTCGTCGAGCTGGCCGCCGTAGCGCTGCTCCAGCAGCTGGCAGAAGCTCGCGACCTTGCGCAGCGGCTCCTGCAGGTCGTGCGACGCGACGTAGGCGAACTGCTCGAGGTCGGCGTTCGACCGCGCGAGCTCGGCGGCTCTGCGCTCGAGCCCGCGCCGCTGCTGCTCCACCTCGGCGAGGACGCGCACGAGCTCCCGGCGCATCGACTCCACGCCTTCGCCCATGGCGCGCAGGTCGGGCGGGCCCTCCGGCGAGATCGGGCTGCTGTGCTCGCCCCGGGACACGACGTCGACCTGCGTGGCCAGCCGCCCCATCGGCCCGAGCACAGACGTGCGCAGCGCCCGCTGGAGTCCGATGACGCCGGCGAGGACTGCGACTGCCATTCCCGCGAGAACGGCAAGCACGAGCCGCCGGTCGCGGTCTGCTTCGCCCTGGGCATCGCGCACCTGCCGGGAGAGCTCGCGGTCCAGCGCACCACTGGTGGTGCGCACCCGCTCGAACAGCTCGCGGCCGAAGTCGGTCGTGGTGTCGGGCCCCTGCTCCGCGGTGTCGGTGGTGCGCAGCGAGGCGTACTGGTCCCGCCACGCCGTCACGGCGGCGTCGAGGGTGATCAGGGCCAGCCGGGCGTCGTCGTCGGCGCGCACGTAGGTCTCCAGGCGGGAGCGGGCCGCCTGCTCGTCGATCAGCCCCTGCCGGTACGGCGCGAGGAACTGCTCGTCGCGCGTCAGCGCGAAGCCCCGCAGGCCGGTCTCCTGGTCGACGAGCGAGGTGAGCAGCTGACTGGCCGCGACCCGCGCGGGAAAGGCCCGTTGGGTCTGGTCGGACACCGCACGGTCGGCCTGCCGCAGCACGGCGCCGACTGCCACGCCTGCCAGCAGGAGCAGCAGGGAGAGGCCCCCGAGGGCGACCCGCAGCCGACGCGCCAACGGCCACCGGTCCATGCCGAGCACCGTCAGCACCACCAGCCGGGGCTGCCCGTCAGGAGCACCGCCACGTCATCGCTGAGCGGACCGCCCTGGCGTCGCTCGGCCTCGGCGAGCAGCGCCGGCGCCAGGTCGCCACGCGGCGTACGTCCGGGGAGCAGCTCGCGCAGGTGGCCGGCGACCGCCGGGACGCCGAGGCGGTCGCTCGACCCGGGCGTCGTACTGCCCTCCACCAGTCCGTCCGTGAACAGCAGCAGTCCCCAGTCGCCCGGGAGCTCGACCGGCGTGGGCTCGATCACCGCGTCGTGGAGCAGGGTGAGCATCGGCAGGCCCTCCACCTCGAGCTCCACGACCTGGTCGCCGAGGATGACGAGCGGCGGCGGGTGCCCGCACAGCACGAGGTCGGCCCGGCGGAGGTCCGGAGCGAGCGACACCATCGCCACCGTGGCGAAGTGCTCGTCGTTCCTGCGTTCGGCCAGCAGCACCTGCTCGACGCCTCGAAGCACGTCGGCAGCACCGAGCCCGGCCAGCACCAGCGACCTCCAGGCGATGCGCAGGGCGACGCCGAGTGCCGCCTCATCGGGGCCGTGGCCGCTGACGTCCCCGATGAGCAGGTGCACCCCGGTGGGGGTCTGCACCACGTCGTAGAAGTCACCGCCCAGCAGGGCGCGCTCACTTCCCGGCCGGTAGAACAGCCCGACGCCCACGTCCGCGCCGGTCAGGATCGGGTTGGGCAGCAGGCCCCGCTGCAGACGCGTGTTCTCCTGTGCCCGGAGCTCGGCGGCGACGAGCTCGCGCTGGTAGGTCGTCGCGTGCCCGCGCTCCACCGCGTAGCGCAGCGAGCGCTCCAGACCCGCGGCATCGACCTGACCCTTCACGAGGAAGTCCTGGGCACCGGCGGCCAGCGCTGCCGGTCCCGCTGCCTCGTCGACCCGGCCCGTGAGCACGACCACGGGCACGTCCGGGACCTGTGCGCGCAGCTCCTCGAGAGCGGTCAGGCCCACGGCGTCCGGCAGTCCGAGGTCGAGCAGGACGCAGTCGGCCTGGGGCGGCCACGCGCGCAGCGCAGCCCGCAGGCCGGCGAAGCGGATGACGTGCACGTCGGGTGCGGCGTCGACGAGCATCTCCGTGACCAGCAGGGCGTCGCCGTCGTCGTCCTCGACCAGCACCAGCGACCGCTGGTCCACCGCGCCCCCCGCCGCTTACCGGGCGGGTCCACACCCGTCGGTGATCTGGCGGTGAGCATAGGGGCGAGCACGGCTCGCGGCACCTGGACCGGCCACCTCGAGACCGGACCGGCCGGTCGTGTCGGGACGGAACAGGACACACTGCGCGAACGCGTCGTTGCGGGATCCCGGGAGCTGCGTGGTCCTCCGCCGTCCACGGTCGCCGTCGCCGTCACGCGCTGCCGCATCGGCGTACGGTCCGCCTCACTGACCCGTCCTGATGGCTGTCCGACGCACGTTGCACGGCACCTGAGCCCGCCAGTCCGAGGCTCGAACGCCTCGGCCACGGAAGGACGTCACATGCACGAAGTCCTGGTTCGCCTGCGCGCACCCCGCACGACCGACCCGGCGGTTACCGCCAGATGACCGCGACCGTCGACCGGCCAGCCGATCCCGTCGACCCGGTCGTTCCTGCACTACGGCGCGGCATGGTCCTGTCGAAGGGCTGGATCCAGCTGTCTGCGCTCGTCGCGCTGACAGGGCTGTTCGGGCTGGTGCTCATGGGCTGGCTGACGTACCGGTCCGACCCGCCGATCCCGCAGCGCGTCATCTCCACCACCGGCGCCGTCGTGTTCACCGGTGCCGACATCCACGCCGGGCAGGACGTCTTCCTCAAGAACGGCCTCATGCAGTACGGCTCGATCTTCGGCCACGGCGCCTACCTCGGCCCGGACTTCACCGCCGACTACCTGCACCGCTCGGCGACCGAGGTGCTCAAGACGTACGGAGGCCCGACGTCCGACAGCGCCGCTCGGCAGACCCGCGAGGACTTCCGAGGCAACCGCTACGACGCCACCTCGCAGGACCTGGTCTTCTCCGACGCACAGGCGCAGGCCTTCCCGGTGCTCGTCACGCGCTACACGACGCTGCTGGACTCGCCGAACGGCAGGAACGGGCTGCGCCCGCACGCGATCACCGACGCCACGGAGCTCCGGCAGCTCACCTCGTACTTCGCCTGGAGTGCGTGGGCTTCCGCCGCGCAACGCCCCGGCAAGAGCTACAGCTACACGAACAACTGGCCGGGTGAGCCGCTGGTCGGCAACACCCCCACCGGCGACGTCGTCGTCTGGAGCGTGCTGAGCCTGGTCGCGCTGCTCGGCGGCACCGGCGCCCTGTTCGCGGCGTTCGGTCGCTGGAACTGGCTCGGCTGGCACGGCCGGGACCAGCGGGAGCTGCGCTTCCGCGAGCCGCAGACGGTCGCGCTCACACCTTCTCAGCGCGCGACCGCGTGGTTCTTCCTCGTCATGGCCGGGCTGTTCCTGATGCAGACCCTGGTGGGCGCAGCGGCGGAGCACTACCGGGCCGACCTGACGAGCTTCTTCGGAATCCCGCTCGACCGCTGGCTGCCGTACAACGTGGTCCGCACCTGGCACGTCCAGCTGTCGCTGCTCTGGGTGTCCACCAGCTTCCTCGCGGCCGGCATCTTCCTCGTACCGATGATCACGCGGAAGAAGGACCCGAAGGGCCAAGGCGTCCTGGCGTACGCACTGCTCGGCGCACTCACGGTCGTCGTCGTCGGCTCGCTGGCCGGAGAGGTGGCCGGGATCCGCGGTGCGTTCGGCGGCTTGTGGAGCTGGTTCGGCATGCAGGGCTTCGAGTACCTCGACCTCGGCAAGTTCTGGCAGGTCCTGCTCACGATCGGGATGGTCTTCTGGGTCGTCATGCTGTGGCGCGGCCTGCGCAAGCGGCTGTCCACGGAGAGCCCGGGCAACCTGCCGTGGCTGTTCTTCTACGCGGCGCTGGCACTGCCCGTCGTGTACGCGGCCGGGCTGCTCACGTCACACGGTGTAGCTGTCGCCGTGTGAAGTGAGCAGCCCTGCGGCGTAGACGACGGGGAGCGCCAGCGCGGCGTAGAAGAACAGCCACGGCAGGTTCCCCGGGCTCTCGGAGGCCAACCGCTTGCGCAGGCCGCGCCACAGGATGACGACCCAGAAGACCATGCCCAGGGTCAGCAGTGCTTGCCAGAATCTCCCGAGGTCGAGGTACTCGAAGCCCTGCATCCCGAACCAGCTCCACATGCCGCCGAACGCGCCACGGATGCCCGCCACCTCACCGAGCAGGGA
>JBKJQM010000456.1:0-3035 GCA_046594005.1 Mycobacteriales bacterium | reverse complement strand
TCGGCCAGCCGGGCGACCTGTGCGAGGTCCTTGTCGGTGCACGTCGAGAACATCGGCACGTAGCGCAGCTGCGCGATCCGCGAGTCCTTGTGGCGCATGGGTCCCCCTCCGTCGTGGTCGGCGCGCGACGCGCACCGCACCGCCAGGGCACCGGTACCGGTCGTCCGGTCCCCTGGTGCGGAGCGTGCAGCCCGGCGCAGAACGGGACAAGCCGTACCAGCTGTCGGACTTGAGACACCTGGCCGGCCGGCCGGACGTCGCCCGCCCTGGGACGTGGTCGGGCGCTCAGGACCGGCTAGACGTACCGCTCCAGGATCGAGCTCTCCGCCAGGCGCGACAAGCCCTCACGGACGCTGCGGGCGCGCGTCTCGCCGACGCCCTCGACCACCTGCAGGTCGTCGATGCCGGCCGCGAGCAGCTTCTGCAGGCCGCCGAAGTGCTCGACCAGCCGGTCGACGACCGTCGTGGGCAGGCGCGGCACCTTGGCGAGCAGCCGGTAGCCGCGGGGGCTCACGGCCTGCTCGAGCGCGTCCGCCGACGCCACGAAGCCGACCGCCTTGGCGACCGCGGACAGGTCGAGCAGGTCGGCCGCGGACAGGCTGTCCAGCTCGCCCATCGCGTCCTCGAGCGAGCGCGCCTTCCGGCCGCTGCCGGTGATGAGGTAGTCGCGCACGACCAGCTCGCGCTCGCCCTCCACCCCCGCCATCAGCTCGTCGAGCTGCAGGGACAGCAGGCGGCCGTCGGAGCCGAGCTCCACGACGTAGCCCTCGATCTCGGTCGCGATGCGGCGCACCATCTCCAGCCGCTGGCTGACCGCCATCGCGTCGCGGACGGTCACGAGGTCCTCGATCTCGAGCGCCGACAGCGTGCCGGCCACCTCGTCGAGGCGCAGCTTGTAGCGCTCCAGCGTGGCCAGCGCCTGGTTGGCCCGCGACAGGATCGAGGCGCTGTCGTCGAGGACGTACCGGGTCCCCTGGACGTACAGCGCGATGATCCGCATCGACTGGCTCACGCTGACGACGGGGTAGCCGGTCTGCTTGGCCACGCGTTCGGCGGTGCGGTGCCGGGTGCCGGTCTCGTCGGTCGGGATGTTGGGGTCGGGGACGAGCTGCACGCTGGCGCGCACGATCTTGGTCAGGTCGCCGGTGACCACGACCGCTCCGTCCATCTTCGACAGCTCGCGCAGCCGCTGCGCCGAGAAGTCGACGTCAAGGGTGAAGCCGCCCGTCGACAGGGCCTCGACGGCCTTGTCGTAGCCGAGCACGATGAGCGCGCCGGTGTTGCCGCGCAGGATCCGCTCGAGGCCGTCGCGCAGGGCGGTGCCGGGTGCGACGGCGGCCAGCGTGGACCGCAGCAGGTCGTCCGTGCTCGCCACCTGCGCCGGTCCTCCTGTCCCTGGTCGTGCGGCGGAGTCTAGGGAGCGCGTCCCCGCAGCGGTGCGCGCCACGGTCACGGCTCGGTCACGGCGCTCCCGCGGTGGGTGGCGCCGTCTAGGCCTTCGGGGCGTGCCTCGCCAGGGCGGTGAACGCCGCCATCAGGTGCTCGATCTCGACGACGGCCAGCCCGGCCGGCGGCGAGGTCACGCGCTTCTTCGACCCCGCGGGCACCAGGATCCGGCGGTAGCCGAGGCGCCCGGCCTCGGCGACCCGCTGCGCCAGGTGGCCGACTGGGCGGATGTCGCCGGACAGCGCCACCTCCCCGACGAACGCGACGTCGGCCGGCATCGCGATCCCGGTGGCCGCGCCGGCGAGCGCGATGCAGACCGCCAGGTCGGTCGCGGGGTCGGACAGCTTCGCCCCGCCGACGGTCGCGACGAACACGTCCTTGTCGAAGCGGAGGTCTGCGTGCCGCTCCGTGACCGCCATCAGCATCGCCACCCGCGCGCTGTCGAGGCCGATCACGCCTCGGCGCGGGTTGGGGGAGGCGGTCGCCGAGACCAGCGCCTGCACCTCGGCGGGCACGGCCCGGCGCCCGTCAACGGCGACCGCGACGGCGGTGCCCGGGACCGGCACGTCGCGGTGGCTGCGGAACAGGTCGGAGGGGTCCGGCACCTGGCGCAGCCCGTCGTCGCACTGCTCGAAGCAGACGACCTCGTCGGCCGGCCCGTAGCGGTTCTTCACCGCGCGCAGCATGCGCAGCGCGGTGTGCTTGTCGCCCTCGAACGTCAGCACCGTGTCGACCATGTGCTCCATCGCGCGCGGCCCGGCCACGGCGTTCTCGCGGGTGGACTGGCCGATGAGCAGCAGCGGCATGCGCCGGGCCTTGGCCACCCGCACGAGCACCTGGGTGACCTCCTGGACCTGGGCCATCCCGCCGGCCCGGCCCTCGACCGCGCTGGAGGCGATGGCCTGCACGCTGTCGACGATCAGCAGCACCGGGTCGTGGGCCTCGACGTGGCCGAGCAGGCTCCCCAGGTCGCTCTCGTCGGCCAGCAGGACGCTCGGGGCGACGGCTCCGATCCGCCGCGCGCGCACGCTGATCTGCTCGACGCTCTCCTCTCCGGAGACGTAGAGGACGGTGCCCGTCCCCTTCTGCGACGCCATGGCGTGGGCGACCTGGTTGAGCAGCGTGGACTTGCCGACCCCGGGCTCGCCCGCCAGCAGGACGACCTGACCGGCGACGAGGCCGCCGCCGAGCACCCGGTCGAACTCCGCGAGCCCGGTGAGGGCGCGTGGCGTGCGCTCGGCGATGACCTCCGCGACCCCGCGTGCGGGACGCAGCGGCGCGTCACCGGCGGTGGAGCTGCGCAGGCCGGCCACGGCACGGACGGCGGCCGCCTCCGCGACGGTGCCCCAGGCAGCGCACTGCGGGCACTGGCCGACCCACTTGGCCACCGTGATGCCGCACTCGGTGCAGCGGTGGACGGGGCGCTCCCGAGCGGAACGGGTGCTGCTGACGGCCATGCCCGGACGCTAGCCGCGGCGACCGACACTGCCGGGCGGCGCGCGCAGAGCGGTGGAGAGCGGACGGCTCAGCCGCCGCTGGCCGCGCCCGCCTCGCCCTGGTCGACCGACGTCGAGCCGTTGGCCTCCGGG
>JBKJQM010000387.1:0-11933 GCA_046594005.1 Mycobacteriales bacterium | reverse complement strand
CCAGGACGATCTTGCCCTTGCCCTCCTGGCCCTCGACCTTCTCCATGTGCGGCTCGAGGTGGGCCACGGCGGTCTTCATGACCTCGGCGCTCTGCAGCACGAACGGCAGCTGCATCTCGCCGGAGCCGAACAGCTCGCCGACGACCTTCATGCCGGACAGCAGCGTGTCGTTGACGATCGCCAGCGGCTTCTGCCCCTCGGCCATCGCCTGGTCGAGATCGGCCTGCAGGCCGTTCTTCTCGCCGTCGATGATGCGGCGCTGCAGGCGCTCGTCGAGCGGCAGCTCCATGAGCATCTCGGCGCGGGACTTGGCGTTCTCGAGGGCGTCGACGCCCTCGAACAGGTCGAGGAACGCCGTCAGCGGGTCGTAGCCCTCCTTGCGGCGGTCGTAGACGAGATCGAGCGCGACCTCGCGCTGCTCGTCCGGGATCCGGTTCATCGGCAGGATCTTCGAGGCGTGCACGATCGCCGACGACAGGCCGGCCTTCTGGCACTCGTGCAGGAAGACGGAGTTCAGGACGACGCGCGCGGCCGGCTTGAGGCCGAAGGAGATGTTGGACAGCCCGAGGGTGGTGCCGACCTCGGGGCGCTTCTCCTTCAGCTGCCGGATGGCCTCGATCGTCTCGATGCCGTCCTTGCGGGACTCCTCCTGGCCGGTGCCGAGCGTGAAGGTCAGGAAATCCACGAGGATGTCGCTCGAGCGCATCCCCCACTCGCCGGTGAGCGTGTCGATGAGGCGCTCGGCGACGCGCATCTTCCACTCGGCGGTGCGGGCCTGGCCCTCCTCGTCGATGGTCAGCGCGACGACGGCTGCGCCGTGCTCCCGCACGATCGGCATGACCTTGGCGAAGCGGCTGTCGGGTCCGACGCCGTCCTCGAAGTTGACGGAGTTGATGACCGCCCGGCCGCCGATGCACTCGAGGCCGGCCTCGATCACCGGCGGCTCGGTGGAGTCGAGCATGATCGGCAAGGTGCTCGCGGTCGCCAGCCGGGAGGCCGCGTCGCGCATGTCGATCGCCCCGTCACGGCCGACGTAGTCGACGCACAGGTCGATGAGGTGGGCGCCCTCGCGGACAGCCTCGCGCCCGATGTCGACGACCTTCTCCCAGTCGCCGGCGAGCATCGCCTCGCGGAAGGCCTTGGAGCCGTTGGTGTTGGTCCGCTCCCCCACCATGAGCACGCCGGCGTCCTGCCGGAACGGCACGGCGGAGTACAGCGACGCCGCCGACGGCTCGACCTCCGGCGTACGCGGCGGGACCGCGCGCTGCCGCACCCGGTCGACGACCTCCTTGAGGTGGGCCGGCGTGGTGCCGCAGCAACCGCCGACCAGGCCGACGCCGTAGGTCGTGACGAAGTCCTCGAGCGCGTCGGCCAGCTCGCTCGGCTGAAGCGGGTACTCGGCGCCGTTCTTGCCGAGGACCGGCAGACCGGCGTTCGGCATGACCGAGATCGGCACGCTGGCGTGCTGCGACAGGAAGCGCAGGTGCTCGCTCATCTCGGCCGGGCCGGTCGCGCAGTTCATGCCGATCAGGTCGACACCGAGCGGCTCGATCGCGGCGACGGCCGCACCGATCTCGGAGCCGAGCAGCATCGTGCCGGTGAGCTCGACGGTGACCTGGGCGATCAGCACGACGCGGCGGCCCGTGGCGGCCATCGCGCGCTTGGCGCCGACCACGGCGGCCTTGACCTGCAGGAGGTCCTGCGCGGTCTCGACGAGGATCGCGTCGACACCACCGTCGATCATCGCCTCGCACTGCTCCTGGTAGGCGTCCCGGAGCAGGGCGTACGGCGCGTGGCCGAGCGTCGGCAGCTTCGTCCCCGGACCCACCGAGCCGATGACGTATCGGGGGCGTTCCGGAGTGGACCAGTGGTCGGCCGCCTCGCGCGCGATGCGCGCCCCGGCCAGCGCCGTCTCGCGGATGCGGTCGGCGATGCCGTACTCGTTCAGCCCGGCCCAGTTGGACCCGAACGTGTTGGTCTCGACCGCGTCGCAGCCGACCTCGAAGTAGGCGTCATGGACGCTGCGGACCACGTCGGGGCGGGTGACGTTGAGGATCTCGTTGCAGCCCTCGTGGCCCTGGAAGTCCTTCTCGATGTCGAGGTCGTGAGCCTGCAGCATCGTGCCCATGGCACCGTCTGCGACGACCACGCGCTCGCGCAGCACGGACAGCAGGGCGGGGACGTCGTCCAGCGGTGTGGGAGGCACTGCCCGATCCTACCGAGGGCCCCGCGACCGGCGCCGCCCCGCGGGATAGGTTGCCCGCCACACGACCGCACGCCTGTAGGAGGACCCACATGAGCGGCTACACGACCGTCCTGGTCGGCACCGACGGCTCGGAGTCGTCCTTCCGCGCCGTGGACCGTGCCGCCGCCGTCGCCCGCGACGCCGGCGCGACGCTGCTGCTCGCCTGCGCGTACCGGCCGATGACCGAGCGCGAGGTCCGCGACGCGCAGGACGCGCTCGGCGGCGAGTCCTACAAGGTGTCCGGCTCCACTCCCGCCGAGGACGTCCTGCGGGACGCCGCAGACCGCGCGAGGGCGCTGGGCGTGACGGACGTCGACATCATCGCGATCGAGGGCGACCCGGTCGACGAGCTGGCCAAGCTCGCCAAGGACCGCAACGTCGACCTCGTCGTCGTCGGCAACCGCGGGCTCAACAGCCTGGCCGGCCGCCTGCTCGGCTCGGTCCCGGCCAACATCAGCCACCGCGCCACCTGCGACGTCCTGATCGTCCACACCACCGGGCGCCAGAAGCGTTGACCGACCGGCCGCTCGTCCAGCGGCCGGCCGTCGCGGGCGGCCTGGACCTCGACGTGCCGGGCCAGGACGTGCGCCTGCGCGCCACCCGGTGGCCCGGCGCGGGGGTGCCCGTCCTGCTCCTGCACGGGCTCGCGTCGTCGCGGCGCTTCTGGGACCTAGTCGTGCCCGGCCTCACCGGGCGGCCGGTCGTCGCCCTCGACCAGCGCGGCCACGGCGACAGCGAGAAGCCCGAGGGGCCGTACGACGGCGCGACGGTCGTGGCGGACGCCCTCACTGCGCTGGACGCTCTCGGTCTGTCGCGCGTCGTGGTCGTCGGGCACTCCTGGGGCGGCACGACCGCGCTCCGGCTGGCCGCGGCCGCGCCGGAGCGGGTGCTCGCGGTCGTCTCCGTCGACGGCCCGCTGCGGGGCGCGCCGCCCGGAGCGGAGGACCGGGCCCTCGCCCGCGAGCGGATGACGCCGCCACGCACCGCGCTGCCGCCGGACGAGCTGCGGGCGCTGGTGCGCCAGGGCGGGCTCGCCTCGTGGTGGAGCGAGGAGGTCGAGGCCGCGCTGCTGCCGCTGTTCTCGGTCGGCGGTGACGGCCTGGCCCGCGCGCGGCTGCCGTTCGCGGCGCACATGCAGATCGTCGACGACCTGCTCGACGGCGGTCTCGAGGCCGTGCTGTCGGCGGTGCGCTGCCCTGCCTGGCTGGTCTCCTGCGACCAGGTCGGCGCCTCGGACGACCCGTGGAGCGCCGGCAGGGCCGAGGCCCTGGAGGACGCCGGCCGCCGGCTGGCCTCTCCGCGGCTGCTCCGCTGGGCCGGCGCCGTCCACGACGTGCCGCTGCAGTGGCCGGCGCTGGTCGCGGGTCTGGTGCGGGCAGCCGCCGACGAGGTGGAGCAGGCCGCAGGGCGGGCAGGGCCATCGGCATGACCACGCTGCCCCCCGACCTGCCGCCGCTGCGGCGGCCGGTGCTCATCGCAGCGTTCGAGGGCTGGAACGACGCCGGCGACGCCGCCTCGGGCGCGGTCTCGCACCTCGAGCAGGCCTGGTCGGCCCGGCCGGTCGCCGAGCTGGACCCGGACACGTACTACGCCTACACCGACACCCGGCCGTACGTCCGCGTGGTGGACGGCGGCTCGCGGCGCATCGACTGGCCGACCGTGCGCTTCTCGGTCTGCACCCCCCCGGACACCGACCGCGACGTCGTCCTGGTGCGCGGTCACGAGCCGAACCTGCGCTGGCGCGCCTTCTGCGAGGAGGTGCTCGGCCTGGCCCGCGAGCTGGGGGTCGAGCTCGTCGTGACGCTCGGGGCGCTGCTGGCCGACAGCCCGCACACCCGCCCGGTGCCCGTGAGCGGGAGCGCGTCGGATCCTGCGACGACCGCCGCGATGGGCCTCGAGTCGAGTCGCTACGAGGGGCCGACGGGCATCGTCGGGGTCCTGCAGGACGCTTGCGCGTCAGCCGGGCTGCCCGCGGTCTCCTTCTGGGCGGCCGTGCCGCACTACGTGTCGGCGCCACCGGTCCCCAAGGCCACCCTGGCGCTGCTGCGGCGCGTCGAGGACCTGCTCGACCTCCCCGTGCCGCTCGGGGAGCTGCCGGAGCAGGCCCGGGCGTGGGAGCGGACCGTCGACGAGATCGCGGCGGACGACACCGAGGTGGCGGAGTACATCGCCTCGCTCGAGGAGCGCGAGCCCGAAGAGGACCTGCCCGAGGCCTCCGGGGAGGCGATCGCCAAGGAGTTCGAGCGCTACCTGCGGCGCGGCGGGGACGACTCGCGCGGCTGAGCGGCGTCAGGGGCGAGGCGCTAGCGGAACGAGCCGGCGATCTGCGACTCCGCGTCGGCGTAGGCGGTGCCGGCCTGCGCCATCAGCTGGCTGATGCCGTCGAGGGCGTGCTTGAGGCCCTGCGCCGAGCGCTGCCACTCGTCCCACAGGGCGGTGAAGCGCTGCTGCGCCTGACCTGCCCAGTCGCCACCGACCAGCGGGGCGACCGTGTGGCCGAGCGCGCGCAGCTGGCCCTCGATCTCGCCGGAACCCCGACCGACCTGTCCCGACAGGCCGTGCAGCTGCTCCGGGGTGACCTTGATGCCGCTCATGTCTGCTCCTCGTGTCGACGCCGGCGGCCCGTCCGGCCGGCCTGCGCGACCGTAGGTCGGCGGGACGGGCGGGAGCGGCGCCGAGGCGGATCTGTGGATGACGCGAGCGGGCTCAGGTGAGCTCGACGCCCAGCAGGGCGTCCACCACGGCCCGCACCAGGGCCGGAGCGCCGGTGTCGTCGCCGTCAGCCGCCGACCACGCGTCGACGAGCTCGAGCGCGGCCGGCGTGTCCAGGTCGTCCGCGAGAGCAGCCCGGACACCGGCCACCAGCGCGGCGCCGGACGGTCCGGTGGACCGGGCGACGCCGCCCTGCCACGCCGCGAGCCGCTGCTGACCCGCTACCAGCGTGCTGTCGAGCCACTCGCGGTCGCTGCGGTAGTGCGCCGACAGCAAGGCCAGGCGCAGCGCCCGCGGGTCGACCCCGGCGGCGAGCAGCCGGCTGACGAAGACCAGGTTGCCGCGCGACTTGCTCATCTTCTCGCCGTCCAGACCCACCATGCCGGCGTGCAGGTAGGCCTGCGCGAAGGGCCAGTGTCCGGTGCCCACCTCGGCGTGGGCGGCGCTCATCTCGTGGTGGGGGAACAGCAGGTCCGACCCGCCCCCCTGCACGTCGAGTGCAGGCCCCAGCCGGTTGACCGCGATCGCGGTGCACTCGACGTGCCAGCCGGGGCGTCCGGGACCGAGCGGGGAGTCCCAGGACGGCTCCCCCGGACGCGCGGCCAGCCAGAGCAGCGGGTCGAGCGGGTCCTTCTTGCCCGGGCGCTGCGGGTCGCCGCCGCGCTCGGCGGACAGGGCCCGCATCGTTTCCGCCTCGAAGGCCGACACCTGGCCGAAGTGGGGGGCGGCGGCGACCGAGAAGTAGACGTCGTCCCCGTGCTCGGAGGGCACCCGGTAGGCGGCACCGGCCTGGAGCAGGCCGACGACGTACGCCGCGATCTCGTCCATCGCCTCGACGGCGCCGACGTAGTGCGTGGGCGGCAGCACGCGCAGCCCGGTCATGTCCTCGCGGAACAGCGCAGTCTCACGCTCTGCAACCGCCACCCAGTCCTCACCGTCACGCAGCGCACGCTCGAGGAGGGGGTCGTCGATGTCGGTGACGTTCTGGACGTAGTCCACCGCCAGTCCCCGGTCGAGCCACAGGCGGACCAGCGTGTCGAAGGCGAGGTAGGTCGCAGCGTGCCCGAGGTGGGTGGCGTCGTACGGCGTGATCCCGCAGACGTACAGGCGTGCGGTGCCGCCCTGCACGCTCAGCTCGGTCGGCCCGCGGCGGGACGAGTCGTACATCCGCAACGGCACCGCGCCGGCCGCGCCGGGCACGCTCGGGACGGTCGGCGCTGGCCAGGACTGCATCCCCGCAGCCTACCGAGCGCGGCCGTCAGGGCCCGTCCACGTTCACCCGGTCGGAGCACTGAAGTAGTCACGTTGAGTGACCGAAGACTGAGATATGTCACGCACCGTGAGCCGCCTCCGCACCGTCGCCGTCTCCGCCACCCTGGCCCTCGCCGCGATCGGCGGCACCGCTGCCGCCCTCAGCACGAGCTCCACCGGCGCGATCTCCGGCACCACCGGATCGGCGGCCTACAAGCGGGTGGCCGACGCACCGCGCACCACGGCCGTCGCCCAGACGCGCGGCACGACGTTCACGGCCTCATCGCTGACCACCGCCAGCCGCTCGTACGCCTTCTCCACCGTGCTCTCGGGCGCGCCGGTCCGCTTCGACCCCTGCACGCCGATCCGCTGGAAGTCCAGCACCGCCCGCGGACCGGTCGGCGGCCTCGACGTCCTCAAGGGCGCTGTCGCCAAGATCGCGGCGGCGACCGGCACCACCTGGGTGTACGCCGGTGCGACCACCTCCGCGCCCTCCACCTCGATGCTGCCGAAGGCGCCCGCCGCGACCTACCCGCCGATCGTCGTCGGCTGGGCCGACGGCGCGACCAGCAACCTGCTGGCCGGCCAGCCGAAGAACGTGCTCGGCATGACCCGCACCGCGTGGTTCGGGGTGCAGCTGCCCGACGGCCGCAAGCTCGGCGCGACCCGCGGCGCCGTGATCGCGCTGGACCGCACCGACAGGCTGCCGCTGCGCGGCGCGTCCTCCTGGGAGTCCGTCACGCTCCACGAGCTGTCGCACGCCATGGGCCTCGCGCACGTCTCCGACAGCAGCCAGCTGATGGCCAGCGTCCTGCCGCGCAGCCTGTCCGGCCTGCAGGCCGGCGACCGCGCGGGCCTGGCCCGCGTCGGCTCGAGCGCCGGCTGCGTCACGATCCCGTAGCCGGTCTCAGAACGGCGGCCACGGGATGGCCGGCCAGTCCTCGCTCGGGTGCGGGTGGCGCCCGCTGGTGAGGAGCCGGTCGACCCGGTCCTTGGTGGTCGCGACCTCCCGCCGGGTGAGGTGCTCGTGCAGCGCCTCCCCCAACTCGCCCTCAAGCTCGGCCCGCACCCGGGACAGCACGTCCACCGCCTCCTCCGGCAGCCGCTTCCCGCGCCACTGCCACAGCAGGGTCCGGAGCTTGTCCTCCGCGGAGAAGCAGATGCCGTGGTCCACCCCCTGCACCCGCCCGTCCTCGCGGGGCAGCAGGTGGCCGCCCTTGCGGTCGGAGTTGTTGACCACGGCGTCGAAGACCGCCATCCGCCGCAGGTCCGGGTGCGAGGACCGGGCCAGCACCTGGAGGTCGACCGTCTCGTCGACGTCCACCCAGAGCTGGCACATGCCGGTGCCGAACGGCCCGTCGCGCAGCACGGTGGGCGGGACGACGTCCCAGCCGGTGGCCGCGCTGACCAGGTAGGCCGAGATCTCCCGGCCGGCCAGGGTCCCGTCGGGGAAGTCCCACAGGGGGCGCTCCCCCCGGACCGGCTTGTAGACCACCGCGGCGGTCACGCCGTCCAGCGTGCAGGAGCAGTAGAGCGTCGCGTTGCTGGCGTCGACGAGACGACCCTCGACCTCCAGGGCGCCCTCGCGCAGCAGCCGCAGGACCTCGTCGAGCTCCATCGACACGTCCACGGGAGCAGTCTCGGCCAGCTCCGGCTCGTCCGCAGCCCCGGGTGTCGTCAGCGGCGGTGGCCGTTCTGGCGCGGGCAGACGTGCCCCTCGGGATCCAGCGGCAGCGAGCACAGCGGGCACGGGGGGCGGCCGGCGGCGACGACCCGCTGGGCGCGCTTCACGAACGCCCGCGCGGCGTCGGCGGTGATGCGCACCCGCAGCGCGTCGGGGCCCTCGTCGTCGTCGGTCAGCGCCTCGACCTCGGCGTCCTCGTCCGCGTTCGGCGCGAGGGCCTCCACGACGACACGCCCGTCCTCGCCGTCCCAGGCCAGGCCCATCGTGCCGACCCGGAACTCCTCCTCGACGGGGGCGTCCAGCGGTGCCGTGTCCTCCAGCTCGCGGGGGGCGACGGCGGGCACGTCCCCGGCCCCGCGGCGCCGGACCTCCTCGAGGAGCTCCTCCAGCCGCTCGGCGAGGACCTGGACCTGCACCTTCTCCAGCGCGACGGACACCGTCCGGCCCGCGCCGGAGGCCTGCAGGTAGAAGGTGCGGTCGCCGGGCTGGCCCACCGTCCCGGCGACGAAGCGCTCGGGCGGGTCGAAGAGGAACACCTGGCGTGGCACGCGCTCGACCCTAGACCGCGCCGCTGCCCGCGCCACCGCCGACCGTCGCGTCCGACGAGGTCGTACGGCGCCGGCCCTTCTTCTTGGGCGGCACCAGGTCGGCGACCCCGCCGCCGGTGTCGTTGACGCGGACGACGAACGGCCGCAGCTCGGTGTAGCGGATGACCGTGACCGAGCACGGGTCGATGACGATCCGCTGGAACTGGTCGAGGTGCAGGCCCATCGCGTCCGCGACGACGGACTTGATGACGTCGCCGTGCGAGCAGGCCAGCCAGGTGGCGTCCGGCCCGAGTCGGGCGTTCCAGTCACGGACGGCGGCGACGGCCCGGGCCTGCGTGTGCGCGAGCGGCTCGCCCTCCGGACCGGGGAACGTGACCGCTGACGGGTGGTTCTGGACCACCTTCCAGAGCGGGTCCTTCACGAGCTCCTTGATCGGGCGCCCGGTCCAGTCGCCGTAGCGGCACTCCCCCAGGCGGTCCTCGACCTGCAGCTCGAGCTCACGTCCCTGCAGGACGGCTCCGGCCGTGTCGAGGCAGCGGTCGAGCGGGCTGGACACGATGGCGTCGAACGGCACCGGCCGCAGGCGCTCGGCGACGGCAGCCGCCTGCTTCTCCCCGCGCTCGTCGAGGTGCAGCCCCGGGGTCCAGCCCGCAAGGACCGGGCCGGTCATGGCAGTCAGGCCGTGGCGGACGAGCACGACGGTGGTCACGCGGGCGACGCTAGCCCGCTGCCTGCGGACCTGCCGCGCGGCGCCGTGCCAGGCTGCCGCCGTGACGACCTCCCGCTACGCCGTGCACCGTGGGGGCGTGACCGACGGCGAGGGCACGGGCTTCGTGCTGCTCGAGCTGAGCGACCCGGACGAGGCCGAGCTGACCGCCCTCGGCGAGGAGCTCGGGCTGTCCGACGAGGCGGTGCGCGACGCCGGCCGCGACCACCGCAGGCCCCAGCTGCGGGCGCTGGACGGCGTGCTCGCCGTCGTCGTGCTCACGCCGACGCTGGACGAGTCGGCTGCCGTCGAGCTCGGTCAGGTCGTGGCCCTGGTCACGCAGAAGGCGGTCGTCCTGGTCGGAAGGGACGCCGGCCACGTGCTCGAGGACGTCCGCGAGCACCTGTCCACCGGGGCGACGCATCCCGCCGAGGTGCTGCTCGCGCTGATCGCTGTGGTGACCCCGGTGCTGGACGAGGTGCTGTTCGGCCTCGACGACGACACCGGTGAGCTCGAGGCGCGGGTCTTCAGCGCCGACCGGACCGACCACACCAAGGAGATCTACTCGCTCAAGCGCGAGCTGCTGGAGCTGCGGCGGGCGACGGCGCCGCTGTCCGACGTCGTGGACCGCCTCGCCACGGAGCCGTCCTGCCCGGTGCCGGACGCGTTGCGCGAGCACTTCCTGGACCTGCTGCGCCGTGCCAGCCGTACGGCCGAGGGCGTCGACCACCTCGACGGGCTCATCGACGGCGTCCTGGACGCGCAGCTGGCGCAGATCGGCGTGCGGCAGAACGAGGACCAGCGCAAGATCTCCGCCTGGGCCGCCGTCGCCCTGGTCCCGACGGTGGTGGGCGCCATCTACGGCATGAACTTCGACCACATGCCCGAGCTGTCCTGGCGCCTCGGCTACCCGCTGGCCCTGCTGGTCATCGCTGCGGCCTGTGTCTCGCTGTACGCGGGGTTCCGTCGGAACCACTGGCTCTAGGGCGCTACGTCAGCGCCAGCACGGAGAGCAGGACGGCGCCGAGGGCCACGCGGTACGGCACGAAGGCGACGATCGACCGGCTGGCCACCAGGCGCAGCAGCAGCGCGATCGAGGCGTAGCCGACGACGAACGACACCGCTGTCCCGACGAGCACCGGTCCGAGGTCGACGCCGCCGAGGGCCGAGGGCAGCTCGAGCGCCCCTGCGGCGGTGAGGGCGGGGATCGCGAGGAAGAACGACAGCCGCGTCGCGGTCACCCGGTCGAGGCCGCGCAGCAGGCCGGCCGAGATGGTGGCGCCGGAGCGCGAGACGCCCGGGACCAGGGCCATGCACTGGGCCAGCCCGATGAGCACGCCGTCGAGCAACGTGACCTCCGGCTCGCCCCGCTCCTGCGTCGCTCTCCGCTCCGCCAGCACCATGACCGCGCTCCAGGCGATGAGCGCGATGCCCACGGTCACGAGGGACCGCAGCACCGGGCCGGTGATGACGTCCTTGAGCAGCAGACCGACGACGCCGACCGGGAGCGAGCCCAGGACGACGGCGAGGGTGAAGCGCCAGTCCTCCGTACGCCGGCCCTCTGCCGACCGCAGGCCGCCGACGAAGCCGAGCACGAACCGCAGGATGTCCTTGCGGAAGTACAGGAAGACGGCCGCGATGGCGCCGACCTGGATGACGGCCGTGAAGGCGGTGACGGCCTCGTCGTCGACCTCCAGGCCGAGCAGGCCCTCGGTGATGGTCAGGTGGCCGGTGCTGGAGACCGGGAGGAACTCGGTGAGCCCCTCCACGACGCCCAGGACGACGGCGTCGACGATGCCGAGGCTCACTGCGCTCCCTTGCGGACGAGCCGGCTGGCGACCCAGCCGGCGAGTCCCAGACGGTAGAGGGCTGGAGCACGCAACGACCCTCCGGGCCGGCGAACCTGCCGTGTCGCAGTCGCGGCGCCGGCCAGCCCGGCGGCGACCACCCCCGGGGCGACCGCGCGCATCAGCGTCGCGTCGGCCCGGCGCAGCGTCAGCCCGGCGGCGCCCGCGGTGACCGGCAGCGACATCAGCAGCGAGAACCGCTGGGCGCTCGCCCGGTCGACGCCGAGGCCACGCAGGGCGGTCAGGGTCGCTCCGGAGCGGGAGACGCCGGGGACGAGGGCGGCCACCTGGGCGAGTCCTGCGAGCGCGGCCTGCCCGGTGGTGACGTCCGCCGTCCCCTGCCCCGCTCGGGCGTCGACCCACCACATCAGGGCCCCGGCTCCGGCGAGCAGCGCGGCCAGCTGGGGCGGCCGGCCGAGCCGCTCCTCCACGACGTCGGCCCCGAGCAGCCCGGCCACAGCGGCCGGCACCGACGCACCGGCGAGCACGAGCAGCGACCGGCGGTCGAGAGCCAGCAGGTCCCGCCGCAGCGCCCAGGCGATGCCGAGGCACGACCCGGCGTGCAGTCCCGCGGCGAAGGCCGTGCGGTCCGCCGGCTGCTCCCAGCCGAGCAGCCACGGGAGCAGGACGAGCTGGGCACTGGAGGAGACCGGGACGACCTCCGCGACGCCCTGGACGGTCCCCAGCGCGACCGCCTGCTGCAGCCTCAGTCGCCGACGCCGGACAGCTCGAGCGCCTCGACCGCGGTGCGCAGGGTGGCCTTCCGCTCGTCCAGCGAGCCCACGAACGGCGACAGCGTCAGCGTCGTCACCCCTGAGGCGGAGAGCACCTGCATCTTCTCGGCGATGCGCTCCTTCGGCCCGAGAAGGCTTGTGGCGTCGAGGAACTCGAACGGGATCTCGGCAGCGGCCTCGTCGTACTTGCGGCCGAGGTAGAGGTC
>JBKJQM010000365.1:0-2903 GCA_046594005.1 Mycobacteriales bacterium | reverse complement strand
CGAGCGTCATGCAGGTGACGCTCGCCCCGTCGACGGTGACGACGGCGGCCTGCGGACGGTCCATGCGCGCGGCGATGCGGGAGGAGAGGGCGTCGCTGACGACCTCGAGCGTGCGGGCCTCGGCGTCGGCCGTACCCCGGTCGGCGTTGGCGCCGTAGCGGGCGCCCTCCTGGGCAGCGGCCACCAGGACGTTGCGGGTGTGCAGCACGAAGCCGAGCTGCATGACGAGCAGGAACAGGAACAGCACGAGCACCGAGACGAGGGTGAACTCGACGGTGCTGCTCCCCCGCTCCGCCGGCAGTACGGGCCGAGGCCGCACTAGGCGGCCCCGCCCTCCCCGCTGACGCTGTTGATCGCGGTCTCGAGGATCTCCAGGAGCCGCGGTCCGGCGAAGCGCCACAGGACGGTGACGATGCCGGCGGTCATCAGGGTGATCAGCACCCAACCCGGCACGTCGCCGCGCTCCGCGTCGCGACCCTGCACCCGCTCGGTGACGCGGGTCTGCAGCGCCACGAACAGGGCGAGGGGCATCAGGCTGTCGAGCACGGGAGTCCTCCTGGACTGCGGCGTTGGCGGGGTGGGCTTCGACGTCGGGGGGCGGCGCTCCTGCTCGGCACAAGAGTGACATCTCGGTCAGCTCGTGACGAACGAGAGCCCGTAGAAGCCGGGGAACAACGCGAACAGCAGCGTGATCGACAGCACCAGGAACACCACCGGCACCATCATCCCGATCTCGCGCTTGCCGGCGGACTCCAGCAGCAGTCGTTTGCCGGCCTCGCGGACGTCCACCGCCTGCGCGCGCAGGACCTCGGCGAGCGGCGTACCGCGCTCGACCGCGATGGCCACGCCGTCCACGAACCGGGCGAGCGGCGCGAGCGACGTGCGGCGGGCGATGCCGTCCAGGGCCTGCACCAGGGACGCTCCGGCCCGGGCCTCGCCCAGCGCCCGCCCCAGCTCGCGGCTGAGCTCGCCCGCGGAGATGCGGTGAACGCGCTCGAGGGCGCCGACGGGGCCCTCCCCCGCGGTCACCGCCAGCGCGAGCAGCTCCGCGACGGTCGGGAACTCCTCCAGCATCCGCTGCTCGCGCTGCGAGACCTGGCGGGTGAGCCACCGGTCGCGCCCGAGCACTCCGGCGGCGGTGAGGATGCCGGCCGAGGCGAGCACCGCGATGGGGTCCGCCCCGGACCCGCCGACGACCTGCAGCAGCGCGAGCCCGAGGGCGGCGGCCAGCCCGAAGGCGCCCCAGATGACCTGCTCGGCCCGGAACTGCTCGACGGTCATCGTGCCGCCGAGCTGCTCGAGCCGGCGGCGGACGCTGGCCACGCCGCCGACCCACCGCTCGACGAAGCCCATGGCATCGCCGAGCACCGGGCGCAGGACCCGCTCGAGCGTCGGGAACGGGGTGAGCGCCTCGGTGCGGGTCAGCAGCCGCGAGGGCCGGGGGGTGTCGCGCAGGTAGGGGCCGAGGCGGTCGTCCAGGCGGGGTCGGCGGGCTCGCGGCGTGCCGGCCGCGGCAAGCAGCAGGCCGGCGGCGCAGGTCAGCCCGAGGACGACGCCGAGCAGCGTGCCGTTCACCGCAGCACCCGCCGCTCGGTGGGGAGCCGAGCGATGCGCAGCATCACGCGGTAGGCGACGAAGGAGATGCCGCCGCCCATCAGCAGGACCAGCGTCCCCGCCGGGGTGTTGTAGGCGCGGACGGCGTCCGGCTGGCTGGACAGGAGCAGCAGCAGCACCCACGGCGCGCACAGCGCCAGGCGGGCGGCGTTGACGGTCCAGCCCTGGCGCGTCTCGAGCTCCGAGCGCGTACGCGCGTCCTCGCGCAGGAACGTCGACAGCGTGCGGAGCAGACGGCCGAGATCGGTGCCGCCGACCTCCCGGGCCATCCGGAGCGCCTCGACGACGCGGTCCCCCACCGGGTCGGAGAGGTTGGCCTTGAGGCCGTCCAGGCTCTCCCCGAAGCGGCCGGTCGCGCGGTAGTCCTCGCCGAAGCGACGGAAGGCCGACTGCAGCTGGTCCGGCCCGCGCACGCCCAGCTGGGTCAGCGCCTCCGGCAGCGAGAGCCCGGCGCGCACGCCGCTCGCCAGGTTGTCCACGGCCTCGGGCCACACCTCGCGCAGCTCCATCGACCGCTGCGCGCGACGACGACGCACCAGCACCAGCGGCAGCAGGGCGGCGAACACGCCGAACAGCACCGCGATCACCGGCACCTGCGAGGTGCCGAGCACGAGGACGAACGCGACGAGGCCGAGAGCTCCGCTCGCGGCGGCGAGCTGGCGCGGCGTGACGCCCTCGATGCCGGACTGGGCGAGCAGGTCGCGGGTGCGGTCCTGCCAGGAGGTCCCGGTGCGGGGGCGCGGCTCCGGAGCGCGCGGCCCGGACCTCCAGACGAGGAGCAGGCCGAGGCCCAGCAGCAGGCCGAGGAAGGGGCCCATCAGAGGGGCTCGTGCGCCAGCAGCCGCGGCAGGTCGATGCCGGCCCACTCGAAGCGCTCCGGGTGGGGCGGGAAGCCGTCCGCGCGCACCAGCCGCTGGGCGCGCGTGACGAAGATGTCAGCGACCTCGACCACGTCGCCCTCGACACGACCCGGCACGGCCACGATCTCGCGGACGCGGCGGTGGCCACTGCCGTCCTTCGCGGTGTGCACGACGATGTCGATGCAGCTCGCGACGGTGGGGACCACGAAGTTGTGGCCGACGTTCTCGCCGGCGAGCAGCGGCAGCGTGCACATCTTGACGATGGCCTCGCGCGCGGAGTTGGCGTGGATCGAGCACATGCCGGGGAGTCCGGAGTTCAGGGCGATCAGAAGATCAAGACACTCTTCCTGTCGGACCTCCCCGACGATGATGCGGTCGGGGCGCATGCGCAGCGCCTCCTTGACCAGACGCCGCAGCTGGATCTCGCCC
>JBKJQM010000231.1:0-7220 GCA_046594005.1 Mycobacteriales bacterium | reverse complement strand
CTTCAGGTAGGTCCAGCCCTCGGTGCACAGGCCACCGGAGGTCGACAGGTCCTCCTTGCAGCCGCCGGGGTAGACGCGCGGGTCCTGCGGGCCGGCGTCCCCGTTCTCGAAGTCGCTCCGGAACAGCACCTTGTCGCCGGCCTTGACGACGAGGTCGTCGATGATCCAGCCGAGACGCGCGAGACCGGGGTCAGTGGCGTACGAGAAGCGCAGCGTGCCGCCCTTGACGCCCGCGAGCTCGGAGATGTCGTAGCTGTCCTGGACGAACGGGCCGTCGGGGACGTTGCCGGCAACGCGGTCGATCGGGGCGGTGCCCGCGTCGTAGGACGCCGGCGTGCCGGTGAGGCCGTTGCCGAACTTGGCCTGGCACGAGTTCTGGTTGGGGTTCTGCGTGGCCGGCGTCGTGTAGCCCTCCTCGGACGGGTGGGAGGTGTAGGTGACGGCGCCCTTGTCGTCCGGCTTGCCGGTCAGCACGAAGCCGTAGTCGTAGTCCCACTCGATGTCGAAGAAGCTCTTGAACGTCGCCGTGATCGGCGTCCCGGCCGGCACCTTGTCGATGCCCGGGATGGCGAAGTCGAGGTTGTGCCCGCCGACGGGCGCGCAGCCGAAGTCGTTGCCCTGACGGGAGTACCAGACCTGCTTGCCCGACGCGCCCTGCTTCAGCTTGGCCGGGTCGAGCAGCTGACGGCCGGGGAGCGACGCGACGTACGCCTCGCCGTTGTGGATGCCGTAGTCACCGCCCGCCGCCGACAGCGTGTAGGGCTGGCCGCTCGGCGTCACCCAGTGGATGGTGCCAGTGTCGATCTTGCTGTCCTGCCAGTCCTTGACGGCCTTGGTGGAGCTCGGTGCGAGGACCTCGGGGACGATCCAGCCGAGCTCCTTCTTGCCGATGACGTCCATGTTGTGGCCCTTGTCGGTGGCCATCAGCGTGAAGTCGCCGTAGGTCTCCCGGGAGCCGGTCGAGTAGTAGTCCGGCGTCCCGAGGGAGTGGCCGTACTCGTGCGAGATGACCGAGGCGAACTCGATCGCGGTCTCCGGGTTGACGTTGTACGGGCCGACGCGCACGAACACCTTGAGCGCGTCGCCGGTGTTCCTCGTCGTCTTGGTCGTGTAGGTCGTGTCGGTGTACCAGAGGGGCTGGCCCTCGAGGTTCTTCAGCTGGTCCTTGCTGATGTAGCCGGTGAGACCGGTATTCGGGTCGGTGTAGGAGAACTCCAGCGACGAGCTGTGCGGCCAGATGTTGTCGTTCGGGGCCTCGACGCAGTCCGCCGCGACCGACAGCTGGGACGCCCCGTTGCCGCCGCAGCCCTGGAAGATGACCTCGAAGAAGTCGACGACTCCGTCCTTGTCGGTGTCGAAGTCGCTGTAGTCGATGTCGGGGTCGGCGACGACGGCCGCGTCGTAGGCAGCCTTGGCCGTCGGTCCGCAGCCGGAGTCGATGGCCTGCAGGGCGCCCACACCACCGAGAGCGCCGACGAGCGCAGAGCCGTTGGCGTCGGAGCCGTAGTAGCTGCGCATCCCGGGCAGCTGGTACCAGCCGTCGCGGATCCGCTCGGTGTACTGGGGACCCGGAGTGCCGTCGGTCGGGTTGACCGTCGTGACGCCGGTGCACGTGTTGGTGGTCGCCGGGTCGATGGTCGTGAACCTCAGCCCGTCGGTGTCGGCAACCGGCCGCGAGGCGACGCCCGCCGAGCCGATCGTGCCGTGCGGGTAGAGCTGCCCGTAGCTGATCTCCTGGTACAGGTTGTAGGTCGAGCTCGGGTTCTTCGGGTCGTTGATGACCGAGTCCAGCCGGGTGGCCGACTGCGTGTGGGTGAAGTCGGCGTAGTCGACCGGGACCACCGGGAAAGGCCGGTCGCCGTAGCGCGCGGTCTCGTAGCCACCGCTCGCCGGGATGACCTTCGGCCCGTGGCTGGCGGCCCTCTTCGGCGCAGTGCTGCCGACCGTGACCGTGGCGACCGAGGAGATGTCGCGCCAGACGACCGTGGGCTCCTGGGCCGTCGTCTTCGCGCGGCCCTCCATGATCAGCGCGAGCGTCGAGCCGGCCGGCACCGCGGGGACCGTCCAGGAGACCGAGCCACCGGACAGCCGGGCGGTGCCCTTGGCCGCGCGCACCGCCGTGAACGACATCCCCCGTGACGGGGGGACGGAGACCCGGACGCTGCTGATCGCCCCCTTCGTGGTGTTGGTCAGCAGGATGCGAGAGGGGTACGCCTCGCCGGGCTTGACCCAGCCGGTGCTGGAGACGAACGAGTTCTCCACCGACAGGCCGCTGACCGGCGTCACGACGTTCGGGAGCGTCGGCGTCCGGCCCGGTGCGATCGTGACCGCTGCGGGTGCCGGGGCGGCCGACGCCGTGATGGCGGCGAGCGGCAGGGCGAGGGCGGCGACGGCGAGGACGGCCGTACGGCGGGGTGCATGCCGGGGTGCGGCGAAGCGCATGGGATCTCCACGGGACTGTTCAGGCCGCGGGTCCGCGACACCGGCTCAGTTCGCCGCCCAGCGGGCCGCTCCTGCTGCGGTGGTGGAGATCACCGACGTCAGGAGGGGGAGAGCCCCAGCGCCTGCATGCGCGCGGTGTGGTTGTCGGTGAGCCGGGACAGCAGCCGCGCGATCCCGGCCAGGTCGCCGCCGCTGCCGCCGACGAGCAGCTCGGTCAGGGCATCCCGCTCGACCGCGACGCGCTGCGCCTGGATGAGCGCCTCCCCCACGAGTCGGCGCGCCCACAGGGCCAACCGGCCGGCCATGGCGGGATCGGCGGCGGTCGCCTCCCGTACTTTGGCGACGGCGAACGACGCCTGTCCGGTGTCGGCGAGGGTCTCGAGGATCAGCCCGCGGGTGGCCGCGTCCTTCACGAACGCCGCCACCTCCCGGTAGAAGTCCGTGGCCAGCCCGTCGCCGACGTAGGCCTTGATGAGGCCCTCGAGCCAGTCGTTCGGCGGCGTCGAGTCGTGGAACTCGTCGAGCGGCGCCACGAACGGGCGCATCGCCTCCTCCGGGTCGACGCCGGCACTGGTGAGGTGGTCGTACAGCGACCGGTAGTGGCTGAACTCAGCCGCGGCCATGCTCGCGAGCGCGTGCTTGTCGGCGATGGTGGGGGCCAGGCGCGCGTCGGTGGCCAGGCGCTCGAAGGCGGTGAGCTCGCCGTAGGCCAGCACTCCCAGCAGGTCGACGGTTGCCGGGTCCAGTGCGGTGCTCATGGCGGCGATCCTGCCGTACCGGCGCCAGCGGCTAGCCTTCGGAGCGGAGGAGTGGCAGACGCCGCTCCCGACCCGTGTGCGCGGACCGCTCTTCCCGCGGCGCGCCGGTCGAGCCGTCGGTACGCCCGGCCTCGTCCGCTGCGAGCCGCCTCCATCATCGGTCGGCGCGACGTACGAGAGGCACGACGCTGACCACCACCGACACTCCCCCCTCCGAGGACGCCCCGGTCGAGAACGGCTTCGCCAAGCTCGGCGCCCTGCCGGAGACCGTCCAGGCGCTCGAGAAGATGGGCATCACCGCCCCCTTCGCCATCCAGACGATGACGCTGCCGATCGCGCTGGCCGGCCACGACCTCATCGGCCAGGCACGCACCGGCACCGGCAAGACCCTGGGCTTCGGCGTCCCGCTGCTGCAGCGCGTGAAGAGCAAGGCCGAGGGAGCGGACGGCGTTCCGCAGGCCCTCGTCGTCGCCCCGACCCGCGAGCTGGCGGTCCAGGTGTCGTCGGACATCGAGAAGGCCGGCAGCGTGCGCGGCATCCGCGTCGTCACCATCTACGGCGGGCGCGCCTTCGAGCCGCAGGTGGAGACCCTGCGCAAGGGCGTCGACGTCGTCGTCGGCACCCCCGGCCGACTGCTCGACCTCGCCCGCCAGGGCCACCTCGACCTGTCCGCCGTCGGCGTCCTCGTCCTGGACGAGGCCGACGAGATGCTCGACCTGGGCTTCCTGCCCGACGTGGAGCGCATCCTCGAGCAGCTCCCGACGCAGCGCCAGACGATGCTGTTCTCGGCCACCATGCCCGGCCCGGTCGTCACGATGGCCCGCCGCTTCATGACGCAGCCGACGCACATCCGCGCCGAGGAGCCGGACGAGAAGCGCACCGTCCCGAACACCAAGATCTTCGCCTACCGCGCGCACTCGATGGACAAGGGCGAGGTGCTCTCGCGCATCCTGCAGTCCGAGGGTCGCGGGCTGACGATGGTCTTCTGCCGCACGAAGCGGACGTGCGACAAGGTCGCCGCCGACATGGCCGACCGCGGGTTCGCGGCCGCCGCCGTGCACGGCGACCTGGGGCAGGGAGCGCGCGAGCAGGCGCTGCGCGCGTTCCGGTCCGGCAAGATCGACGTCCTGGTCGCGACCGACGTCGCTGCTCGCGGCATCGACGTGCAGGACGTCACGCACGTCATCAACTACCAGTGCCCGGACGAGGCCTCGACCTTCCTGCACCGCATCGGCCGTACGGGCCGGGCCGGCGCGAACGGCGTCGCCGTGACGTTCGTCGACTGGGACGACATGCCGAAGTGGGGGCTCATCAGCAAGGACCTCGACCTCGAGATCCCGGAGCCGCAGGAGACCTACTCGTCCTCGCCGCACCTCTACAGCGACCTCAGCATCCCGGTCGGGACCAAGGGCACGCTGCCGCGCTCGGCGCGGGTGCGTGCGGGCCTGGACGCCGAGGAGGTCGAGGACCTCGGCGAGACGGGCCGGCGCAACAAGCCCGCCGTCGGTGGTCGTGACGGCGGTCGCTCCTCAGGTGGGCGCGACGGTGGACGCGACGGCGGGCGCAGCGGCGGTCGCAGCTCCGGAGCGCGCGACGACGCCCCGGCCGAGGCGGGCGACGACGGTCCCGCACTGCCCAAGCGCACCAGCAGCACCCGCCGACGTACCCGTGGCGGCGGCGAGGCCGCTGCCGCCGGCGCCTCCGACACCACCGGCTCGGGCGAGGCGCCTGCGGGCGACCGGGCCCCGTCCGGCGAGGACGGCGCGCCGCGGCGTCGCCGGCGTGGTGGCCGCGGTCGTGGTCGCGGGGCCGGCGCCGAGGGCGGCGCCCCCGAGGGCTCGTCCGCGGACGCCCCCACCTCCGACTAGGCCTCAAGCCGCGCGGGTCCGGCTGCCGATCATCGATGCATGACGATGAGGACGGTGGCCGGCATCCGCACGGGCGAGGACGTCGAGGACCTGGTGGCCTTCCTCCGCTCGCTCGCCGGCGCGCCGGAGGTGCACGAGGTCGTCGTGCTGGCGTGCGACCGGCACGGCGACGACCGGCCGACCTGGGCCTACGTCGAGGCCGACGCCTCGCTCGGCCTGGCCCGGCGTCGTTGCCTGGCCTGCGCCGCCAGCGTGGCGCTGCTCGACAGCGAGCAGCGCTGGACGCACCCCCCGATGCACGCCTGCGCCGGCTGCGGGACCTCGATCGTGGAGGTCGCCGCCGGCCTGAACCTGCCCGACGGGGAGCACGTCGCGTGGGTCGCCGTGGGCGCGCGCTGCGTCGAGTGCGGGCGGCTGTCGGGCCTCACCGACCTGGTGGTCCCGGGCACCCCGCTGCCCGAGGTGCTGGCGGCTCTGTAGCCGCTCAGCGCATCAGCGTGCCCATGTCCAGCGGCAGGGCCACGCCGGTGACCGTAGACGCCTCGTCCGAGCACAGCCAGGCGACGGCGGCCGCGATGTCCTCCGGCTCGGTGTGCTGCGCCGGCAGGGCGTTCATGAAGATGGGCGCGAGCGTGTGGGCGTCCTCCATCACGAGCGGGAACAGCCCTGGCGTGATCATGCCGGTAGGAACCGCCGCCGGATGGATCGTGTTGACGCGGATGCGGTGCTGGGCGACCTCGTTGCCGACGGTGCGCGCCAGCCCCGTGATGGCGTGCTTGCTGGCCACGTAGTCGGCCAGGTACGGCAGACCACGCAGCCCGGCCACGCTGCTCACCACGACGATCGCCCCGCCCCGGCCCTGCTCGATCATGTGCGGCACGACCGCCTTGAGCGTGTGGAAGGTGCCGCCGAGGTTGACGTCGATCGTCTCCTTCCACTGCTCGAGGGACAGGTCGACGAAGCGCGAGCCGGTGCAGATGCCGGCGTTCGCCACGAGCACGTCCAGACCACCGAGCTGGGCTGCGCTGTCGTCGACGGCCGCCTTCAGCGCCGCGAAGTCGCGGATGTCGACGACGTACGGCAGCGCCCTGCGTCCCTCCCCCTCAACCAGCCGGACGGTCTCGGCGAGGTCCTCCTGGGTCGGGCCCGGGTAGCCGGTCGTCGGCATGTCCGCGCACACGTCCAGCACCGCCACGTCGGCGCCCTCCTGGGCGAGCCGGACGGCGTGCGCGCGGCCCTGCCCCCGCGCCGCACCGGTGATGAACGCTGTCTTGCCGACGTAGCGAGCCTGCACGGGGAGAGCCTTCCGCGTCGAGGTGGGCGCCCACCTCACCATGCCTGCCCGAGCCTGGGCACACTCGTCCCCGTGCACGTGCTGCTGCTCGCCGACACCCACCTGCCCCGGCGCGCGCGCGACCTGCCCGCCGCCGTCTGGGCGGAGGTCGAGCGGGCTGACCTCGTGGTGCACGCCGGTGACTGGGTCTCGGTGGACCTGCTGGACCGGCTCGAGGAGCGCTCGGCCTGCCTGCTGGCCTGCTGGGGCAACAACGACGGACCCGAGCTGCGCGCCCGGCTGCCCGAGGTCGCGCGGGCGACGGTCGAGGGCGTACGCCTGGCCGTCGTCCACGAGACCGGCAGCCGCGCCGGCCGGGAGGCCCGGGCGCAGGCCGCCCATCCGGACACCGACCTGCTGGTGTTCGGGCACAGCCACATCCCCTGGGACAGCGTGGCGCCCGGCGGCCTGCGGCTGCTCAACCCCGGCTCGCCGACCGACCGCCGACGCCAGCCGGTCGGCACGTTCCTCACGCTGACGCTGCACGCGGGAGCGATCGGCGACGTCACCCTTCATCCCCTTTAGCAAGACGGACGTACGGCTTGGTGCTACGGTCGGACCGTGGTCGCTGTCGTCATCGTGCTCGCCTCCTTCGTCACGGCGGCGGTGTCCGGCGTGCTCGGCATGGCCGGTGGCCTGCTGCTGCTCGGCGTCCTGCTGCTCGTGCTGCCGGTGGCCTCGGCGTTCGTCGTGCACGGCCTGCTGCAGCTGGTCAGCAACGGCTTTCGGGCGTACCTGCAGCGCGCCCACGTCGTCTGGTCGACCGTCGGTGGGTACGCCGCGGGAGCCCTCGCCGCGGTCGGCGCGATCAGCGCGATC
>JBKJQM010000072.1:0-2779 GCA_046594005.1 Mycobacteriales bacterium | reverse complement strand
GACGTCGACGGGCAGTCGCTGCTCATCGCCCGCGGCCCGACCGCGCAGATCGCCGCGATCCGCGCCGCCCTCGACGCGACGCTGCCCGAGACCCCCGAGCCCGATG
The DNA here is from genome assembly GCA_046594005.1 of Mycobacteriales bacterium. Classification (GTDB taxonomy): domain Bacteria; phylum Actinomycetota; class Actinomycetes; order Mycobacteriales; family SCTD01; genus SCTD01. The sequence continues at coordinate 2,673 of JBKJQM010000072.1, read as the reverse complement.
ACGACCGCAGCCGCGACGCCCGCGAGTTCGACCTGCTCGTCGACCTGCTCACCGGCGGCGCCCAGGCCGGCAGCTGGCACGCCGAGATCGTCCTACCGATCAGCACCGCCGCCGGCGGTGACCTCGAGCTCGCCGACATCCCCGGCCTCGGCCCGATCCTGCCCTCCACCGCCCGGGACCTGCTCGCGCACACCGACACCCTCGCCCCGACCTACGTCGACCAGACCGGACAGGTGATCGCCACCGGCGACGCAGTGCGCCTGCACCGCCACCCCACACCCGCACCCGCACCCGCACCCGCACCCGCCGACGCTGCACCCGGCGACCCGCTGCCCGCCGATCCGGTGCCCGCCGATCCGGTGCTCGCCGCCCTCCTGACGATGCGCGCGCACGACCCCGCTGATCTCACCGGCAGCGGCTACCGCTTCCCGCCCCGGCTCCGCCGGTTCCTGCAGGCCCGCGACCGGACCTGCGTATTCCCCGGCTGCGGCCGCCCCGCCGCGCGCACCGACAAGGACCACCGCCAGCCCTGGCCGGCCGGCGCGACCAGCGCCGACAACGGCCAGTGCCTGTGCCGACACCACCACCGCGCCAAGCACACCGTCTTCACCGTCACCTACGACCCCGACGGGACCTACGTCTGGACCACCCGCGGCGGCTGGCGGTTCCACCGACGACCCAAGGGCTTCTGAGCCCCGCCACCGCCTGATCGACCCCCACCCGGACGCCCCGCCGGGTGATCAGGCACGTCCACGCCTCCTTGGCCGCAGACCGCTGGCCGCCGGCTGCCGGCCGCCGCCCGGTGCTCCCGGCGACCGGCGTGTCGACGTCACGCACCCGAACCCGCTGGCAGGCGGACGAACTCGCCTGCGGCCTCCGAGCCGATGGTGGTGCTGTCGACGACGAGCGTGCCGGCTGCTGCGGCTCCGCAGACCTGCGACAGGACCTCCCGGACGCTGCCCGGCCCAGACAGCACCAGACCACGCGGTCGGCGCCGCAACCTCCTCGGCGACCGACTCGGCCTCAGTGGCGCCGCGGGCGGCGAGCTCACCGGCCTTGCCAGGCGTCCGGTTCCAGACGACCAGGTCGTGACCGGCGGACAAGACGTGACCGGCCATGAGGACGCCCATGCGCCCGAGACCGAGGAAGGCGACCTTCATGCCGCCGACCGCATGCCGCCCAGTCCCGACAACACCGACCGGCAGGGATAGCGTCGCGACGTGCGCCTGCCCCTGCCCGGTCCGCTGGACCTCGCCCATGCAGTCCGCGACGTCGCCGCCGCCGCTACCTCACTCGGCCGCGCTGCCGGCTCCGCCGTCGAGCTGGTGCCGCGGCTGGTGCAGGCCGTGGACCGGGTGGAGGCGCTGCTGGACCGGGCCGAGGCCGCCGTCGGCCGGATCGAGGGCGTGGCCGGGGACATCGAGACCACCGTGCAGCGTGTGGACCCGCTGCTCGGCGACGTGGAGGGGTCGGTACGCCGCATCGTGCCGGTCGTCGCCGACGCCGAGGCAGCGGTGCTGCGCATCGGCGGCGTGGTCGACGGCGCGCAGTCGTCCATCGCCCGCGTCGACGGGGTCGTCGACGGAGCCGAGCGCTCCATCACCCGCGTCGACGGGGTCGTCGACGGAGCCGAGCGCTCCATCACCCGCGTCGACGGCGTCGTCGACGGAGCCCAGCGCTCCATCACCCGCGTCGACGGCGTCGTCGACGGAGCCCAGCGCTCCATCACGCGGGTCGACGGCGTCGTAGAAGGCGCCGAGCGCTCCATCGTTCGCGTCGACGGCGTCGTCGACGGGGCCGAGCGCTCCATCGCTCAAGTCGACGGCGTGGTCGACGCGGCCCAGACCTCCATCGGCGACGTCGACGCGGTGGTGACCCGCGCGAACACCTCGGTGGGCGAGGTGGCGGTCGTGGTCGGTGAGGCCGAAGCGGCTGTGGCGCAGGCGTTCTCGCTGCTGACCGGCGCAGGAGGCCTGGTCGATCGGGCCGACGCCCTGCTGGCGCAGGTGTCCGGCCCGCTGGAGAACCTGCTGCCGGCCCTGGTGCGGCTGTCCGAGACGCTCGACCCCAAGGAGGTCGACGCCGCCGTCCTGCTCATCGACCGGTTGCCTGAGCTCCTGTCGGCCGTCGACAACGACGTGCTGCCTCTGGTCCACCTGCTGCAGAGCGTGGGTCCCGAGCTGCACGAGCTGCTGCGCCTGGTCGAGGACCTGCACCGGATGGTCGCCGGCCTGCCCGGGGTGCGGATGCTGCGTCGGCGTGGGGTCGAGCACGAGAACGACTAGCCGGAAGCGCTCCGGCGCAAGGCCTTCCGGTCGGTCTTGCCCACCGACGTGAGGGGCACGGCGGGCACGATCCGCACGTCGCGCGGGTGCTTGTGGCGGCCCAGCCGCTCGCGGCACCAGGCGACCAGCTCCTCGGGCGTTGCCTCGCCGGACAGGGCCACGAAGGCCACGACCTCCTCGCCCATGAGGTCGTCAGGACGGCCCACGACGGCGGCCTGGGACACCGCCGGGTGCTCGAGCAGGACGTCCTCGACGTCGCGCGGGTAGACGTTGAAGCCGTGGCGGATGATGAGGTCCTTGATGCGGTCGACGACGTAGAGGAAGTCCTCGTCGTCCAGGTGGCCGACGTCGCCGGTGTGGAACCAGCCGTCGCGGATCGCCTGCTCGG
>JBKJQM010000001.1:0-6614 GCA_046594005.1 Mycobacteriales bacterium | reverse complement strand
CGCCACATCGACGGCCGCTCGCCGGGGACCGCGCCCCACACGCTGCTCGACTACTTCCCCGAGGACTTCCTGCTCGTCCTGGACGAGTCGCACGTGACTGTGCCGCAGATCGGTGCGATGTACGAGGGCGACCGCTCCCGCAAGAGCACCCTGGTCGACCACGGCTTCCGGCTGCCGAGCGCGATGGACAACCGCCCGCTGAAGTGGGAGGAGTTCCTCGAGCGCGTGGGCCAGACGGTCTACCTGTCGGCGACGCCCGGGCCCTACGAGCTCAGCCGGGTGCAGCGACACGGCGAGGGGGCGGACGTCGTGGAGCAGGTCATCCGTCCGACCGGCCTGGTCGACCCGGAGATCGTCGTCAAGCCCACCAAGGGCCAGATCGACGACCTGGTGCACGAGATCCGCGTCCGGGCGGAGAAGGACGAGCGGGTCCTCGTCACGACGCTGACCAAGAAGATGTCCGAGGACCTCACCGACTACCTGCTCGAGCTGGGCATCCGGGTGCGCTACCTGCACTCCGAGGTCGACACGATCCGCCGCATCGAGCTGCTCAAGGAGCTGCGGCAGGGCCACTACGACGTCCTGGTCGGCATCAACCTGCTGCGCGAGGGCCTCGACCTGCCGGAGGTGTCGCTGGTCGCCATCCTGGACGCCGACAAGGAGGGCTTCCTCCGCAGCGGGACGAGCCTGATCCAGACGATCGGCCGCGCGGCCCGCAACGTGTCCGGTCAGGTCCACATGTACGCCGACAGGATCACCCCGTCGATGGCCAAGGCGATCGACGAGACGACGCGCCGGCGAGCCAAGCAGGTCGCCTACAACACCGAGCGCGGCCTGGACCCGCAGCCGCTGCGCAAGCGGATCGCCGACATCCTCGACGACATCGTCCGCGACGACCCGGACCTCGTGAGCGGCGGCCGCAACTCCTCGCGGGGCAAGGCGCCGGTGCCGGGGATGAGCTCGCCCAGCGGCACTGCGGGCAAGCACGCGAAGGAACTGGCCGGCATGCCGCGGGCCGAGCTGGCCCGGCTCATCCAGCAGCTGTCCGACTCCATGCACGACGCCGCCCGCGACCTGCAGTTCGAGCTGGCCGCCCGGCTGCGCGACGAGGTCAACGAGCTCAAGAAGGAGCTCCGGGGCATGGACGCCGCCGGGGTGCGGTAGGCGGCGACGGACAGGACTGCTCGGCGGTCCACGGCACCGTAGGGGGGCGACGGCCGACCTCGTACGGCAGCTAGCGGAGCGTGCCCAGCACCTCGAGGCGGGAAGGGCCGCGCAGCACGCGGTTCTCGCGGTACGTGAGCTCGCCGAGGCGGGGTGCCACCATCCGCTGGGCCAGGGCGGTCAGCGCGATCCGCGCTTCCAGCCGCGCGAGCGCCGCGCCCAGGCAGAAGTGCGGGCCGGCGCTGAGGGCGAGGTGGCCCGTGGTCCGCGTCGGGTCCAGCCGGAGCGGGTCGGGGTGCTGCACCGGGTCCCGCCCGGCGGCGGCGAGCAGCAGGACGATCGTGCCGCCGGCCACCACCCGGCCGCCCGGGACGTCCATGTCCTCGAGCGGGATGCGCATCGTCATCTGCACCGGCGGGTCCAGCCGCAGCACCTCCTCGACCACGCCCGCGGCGTAGGTCGGGTCTGCCGCGACCCGGGCGCGCAGGTCGGCGTCCCGGAGCAGCACCAGGGCGCCGTTGGCGATCAGGTTGACCGTCGTCTCGTGGCCGGCGATGAGCAGGAGCATCGCGGTGCTCATCAGCTCGTCGTTGGACAGCCGGTCGCCGTCGTCCTCGGCGGCCACCAGCGCGGACAGCAGGTCGTCCTGCGGAGCGGCCCGGCGCTGGTCGGCCAGCTCGTCGAAGTAACCGCGGAAGTCGTCCACGGCCTGCCGCCGCAGAGCGATCTCGGCCGGGTCGCCGGCGGACAGGGTGTCGTCCAGGCTGCGGGCGAGCACCTCGGACCACGCGGCGAAGCGGATGTGGTCCTGCTCCGGGACGCCGAGCATCCGGCTGATGACCGTCACCGGCAGCGGGTAGGCGAGGTCGCCGATCAGCTCGAACGTGCCGCGGGCGGCCGCACCGTCCAGCAGCTCGGTGGTGAGCGAGGCCGCGAGCGGGCCGAGCCGCTCGACCATGCGCGGGGTGAACGCCTTGCTGACCAGCCGGCGCAGCCGGGTGTGGTCCGGCGCGTCCAGGAACAGGAAGCTGCGCTGCCGCTCCAGCCGGGCACGGTCCTGTTCGGACATCGCGTCGGCCACGGCCTGGAAGCGGGTGCTGTTGCGCCGGTCCGAGCTCACCTGCGTCGACCGCAGGACGGCGTCGCAGTCGGCGTGCGAGCTCAGCAGCGCGAAGGCGCCGTCCGGTGACACGACCGGCCCGGCGTCCAGGAGCGACTGCCACAGCGGGTACGGGTCGACCACGTCGACCGTCGAGAGCAGGTCGTCCATCGAGGGTGCAGTGGTCACGGGACCTCCTGGGTCAGGGCGGGAGCGAGCACGTCGGTGCCGGCTGTCTCGGGGACGCCACGCAGGGCGAGGATGCTGACGGCGGCCAGCACGGCCAGCGCCAGGACGTCGTTCGTTGCTGAAGGAGCCGACCAGGCACAGCGGCAGCAGCACCGCCCACTCGTGCGGGTCGAGGCGGGTGACCCACTCGCGGCGGGGCGCGCTCAGCGGAAGGCCAGCCCCTCGTACGCCCCGGCGTCCCGCCACTGCGCCAGGTAGGTGAAGAAGGCGGAGGCGCCGGCTGGGTAGCCGACCTGCAGCTTGGCGCGCAGACCCGCGTCCTGCCCCTCGTTGTTGTAGTAGCCGGGGGTGCAGTCCGGCGAGCTGATGAGCATCCCGGGATGGGTCAGCAGCAGGTCCACCCAGGCGTCCTCCGCGTCCGCCGTGACCTCGACCTGCGCGTGCCCGTGGTCCAGCGCGTGCCGGACGACCTGGGCGATGGTGCGGCCGGACTCGGTCAGGTTGTGCGGCACGTTCGAGATGAGGTTCGCGCCCTGCGTGGGCTGCACGAAGAAGGCGTTCGGGAAGCCGTGCACGTGGATGCCGTGCAGGCTGCGCATCCCCTCGGCCCACCGCTGGGACAGGCGCACCCCGTCGCGGCCGGTCAGGTCGTAGCCGGCCCGTTGCGTGTAGTCGGTGCCGACCTCGAAGCCGGACGCGTAGACGATGCAGTCCACCTCGTACGACTGGCCGTTCGCGACGACCGCCGTCTCGGTGATCCGCTCGACGCCCTTCCCGTCGGTGTGCACGAGGCGGGTGCCGGGCTCGTTGAACGCCTGCAGGTAGGAGTCGTGGAAGCACGGCCGCTTGCAGAGCTGGCGGTACCAGGCCTTGAGCCCGTCCGCGGTCGCCGGGTCCTGGACCACGCTGTCGACGCGAGCCCGGATCTCCTCCATCTTCTCGTAGTCGGAGTCCTCGAAGGCTGCGCGCATCTTCTCCGGTGTGAAGTCCTCCGGCGGCAGCGACATGATCCGTGCCCGGATCCGTCGCGCCAGGTCGGTCCAGCCGTCCTGCACCAGGTCCTCGTCGGCGCTCACGCCGGTCTGCGTGTCGGTGAAGTTCTCCAGCCAGCGCTGCTGCCAGCCGGGGGTCGCGATGCCGGCGAACCACTCCGGGTCCAGGGGAGCGTTGGCCCGCACGTCGACGGAGCTGGGCGTGCGCTGGAAGACGTACAGCTCGCGCGCGGCCCGGGCGAGGTGCGGCACGCACTGCACGGAGGTGGCGCCGGTGCCGATGATGGCGACGCGCTTGTCGGCCAGGCCCTCCATCGGCGCCCCGAAGGGGTCGCCGCCGGTGTAGTCGTAGTCCCAGCGGCTGGTGTGGAAGCTGTGGCCCTGGAAGTGGCTGATGCCCTGGATGCCGGGCAGCTTCGGGACGTGCAGCGGCCCGGTGCCCATCGCGAGGAACTGTGCGGTGAACGCGTCGCCGCGGTCGGTACGCACCAGCCAGCGCGACCGGGTCTCGTCCCAGGTCAGCTCCGTCACCTCGGTGTGGAACAACGCGTCGTCGTACAGGCCGTACTGCTTGGCGATCCGGCGGGAGTGCTCCAGGATCTCCGGGGCATGCGCGTACTTCTCGGACGGCATGTAGCCGGTCTCCTCGAGCAGCGGCATGTAGACCAGCGACGCGGTGTCGCACTGCGCGCCGGGGTAGCGGTTCCAGTACCAGGTGCCGCCGACGTCGCCGCCCTTCTCGACGATGCGGACGTCCTCGACGCCGGCCTCCTTGAGGCGGGCGCCGGTCACGAGGCCGGCGAAGCCGCCGCCGATGAAGCAGACCGTGACGTGGTCGGTGACCGGGTGACGCTCGGTGCGCGGGGTGTACGGATCCTCGAGGTAGTGCGCGAGCGTGCCGGTCAGGCGCAGGTACTGCTCGTTGCCGTCGGCGCGCAGGCGCTTGTCGCGCTCCTCGAGGTACTTGCGCCGCACGGCCTCCTTGTCGATCGGGGTGCCGTCGGGGCGGGTGGGGCCGGGGGAGAGGGCCACGGTCAGATCCTCACAGGGGGTCGGGCTCGGACGGTCTGGAGGCGGCCACCGTGAGCCTGAGCTCCCCGGGCACCAGGCCGTCAGCGATGCTGGTGCGCAGTGCACTGACGGCGACCGGCCTCGAGCGGTGCCCGCCTGCGCAGAGCCTGGCCGGACGCGTCCATGTCGATCCTCCGAGAGCACGGGTGCTCGGTCGTAGGCGCAGAGCCACCTGCACGGCGAGTGCATCTTGTCCGGGTGTGGCCCAGGCCACAAGGGAGGTTGCAGTCCTCGCCGACGACGTGGCGTTCCTCCTGCGCGTGGGCTCGGGACGGGGTCGCCTGAGGCGGCACGCCAGGACGGTCCACACGGACCTGACCGGAGGCCCACGTCTCGTGGTCGCCCGGTGGCTGCTACTCAAGCCCGGGCCAGCGCAGCGGACGACACGCCCCACACGGTCATCTCCTGACCGAACTCGAGCAGGACGTGGACCAGCGACGAGGTCAACCAGCTCGAGCAGGAGCTCCGGGGCATGGCCCCGCCGGCGTCCGCTAGTCCGCGGGCGGGATGTTCTGGTTGAAGCGGAAGACGTTGGTCGGGTCCCAGGCCTTCTTCAGCTGGCGCAGCCGCTCGTACTTCTCGGCGCCGAAGCCGGCCGTGATGCGGGCCTGGCCCTCATCGCCGAGGAAGTTGAGGTAGACGGCCCCGCTGGTCCACGGCTTCAGCGCGGTCGTCAGCTCCCGGATCGAGGCGATGTTCGCGTCGCTGTCCGCCGGGTCAGGCCACATGCCCAGGTAGTGGATGTTGAACGCCGCGTGCCGCGAGCCGAACGCCGTCTCGTCCTCACCGACGCGCGCCACGGCACCGCCGCCGGCCACCAGGATGATCTGGGTGAGGGGCGACGCCGGTCGGGTGGCCCGTTCGACGAGGACGTCGACGGCGTCGTCCGGGAAGCGGTCGAAGAAGTCGCCGCTCCAGTAGTTCTGCATCCCCTTCGGGTTGGCGGGGTCGAGCAGCTGCTGGAGCGCGGTGTACGGCATCGGCTGGACCATGTCGACCGCCGGCGGGATGGCTGCCAGGAAGTCGGCGAGGGCGGCGTGACCTGCGTCCTCCGGGCCGTTCCAGCAGATGACGACGCCGACGACGGGGTGCCCACGGACCGGCTCGGGCACGAAGTCGGCCGGCGGAGCGGTGAGGAAGGCAAGGCCCGAGCCCAGGGCGTCCGGCGCGGTCAGCATGAGGTCGCGCCAGGCACGGACGAGCTCACCGGCCACGGCGGCGGGGTACAGGAGCAGCCCGCCGAGCACGAGCGGACCCACGGGGTGCAGTCGCAGGGTGAACTCCGTGACGATCCCGAAGTTGCCGCCCCCTCCGCGCAGCGCCCAGAACAGGTCGGGGTGACTGGTCCGGGACGCCTCGACGAGCGACCCGTCCGCGGTGACCACCGTGGCCGCGAGCAGGTTGTCGCAGGTGAAGCCGAGCGACCGCTCCAGCCAGCCGCTGCCGCTGCCGAGCGCCAGGCCGGCCACGCCGGTGGTCGACACCCGGCCGCCCGTGACGGCGAGGCCGTGCTCCTGGCAGGCCGCGTCCAGCTCGCCCCAGGTCAGTCCGGCCTGCGCGCGCACCGTCCGCGCGGCCGGATCGACCTGCACCCGCTTCATGCCGCGCAGGTCCACGCAGAGGGCACCGTCCGCGACCGCGTGACCGGTGACCGCGTGCCCGCCGCCGTAGACGGTCATCGGGAGCCGGTGAGCGACCGCATGCCGGACGACGGCCTGGACGTCCGCGTCGCAGGCGCAGGTGGCGATGAGCGACGGCCGGCGGTCGACCATGCCGTTGAAGACCGCCCGCGCGTCGTCGTACCCGGCGTCGCCGGGAGCGCGCGAGGTGCCGGTGAAGCCCGGGACCGCGGTGACGAGGACGGACAGGTCGGACGAGACGAGCTTGGACATCGGTGGCCCCCCAGCCGAGACAGCCCCCACCCCCTGGAGGCGTGCCCACTGTTCGCCGAGACAGCCCTCGCGTCAACGGGGCAGGCCGGCTCGGCCCTGCTGCTGAGGAGGCGCTGCGGAGGTGTTCGTGACGAGATCGCGACGGGAACGCGGGTGACCGCCGTCTCAGGCCGCCCGGCACCGGCCGCAGACAGGTGTGCGAACCTG
>JBKJQM010000484.1:0-3805 GCA_046594005.1 Mycobacteriales bacterium | reverse complement strand
AGCGCCGTGTGCAGCGCGGGTGCCAACTTGTCGACAGATCGTCCTGTCAACGCGCTGACATTGAGCCGTGGCGCCCAGTCGACCCGCGCGAGCTCACGCTCGATCTCCTTGGCCAGCTGCGGCCTGCGGTCCTCATCGACGAGGTCCCACTTGTTGAAGGCGATGACCAGCGCCCGGCCGGCGTCGACCGCCATGGCGATCACCCGCTGGTCCTGCTCGCTGATCGGCTCCGACGCGTCCAGCAGCACGACGGCGACCTCGGCCGCGTCGATGGCGGCCTGGGTGCGAAGGGAGGAGTAGTACTCCGCCCCGGAGGCGTGCGAGACGCGGCGGCGCAGCCCGGCCGTGTCGACGAACCGCCAGGTCTCCCCGCCGACCTCGACCAGCGAGTCGACCGGGTCACGCGTGGTGCCGGCGACGCTGTCGACGACGACGCGCTCCTCCCCCAGCAGGCGGTTCAGCAGCGAGGACTTGCCGACGTTGGGACGGCCGACCAGGGCGACGCGCCGCGGGCCAGCCTCCTGGTCGAAGCGCTCCGCGGGCGTCTCGGGCAGCGCGTCGAGGATGACGTCGAGCAGGTCGCCGCTGCCTCGGCCGTGCAGCGCCGAGACGGTGTACGGCTCGCCCAGCCCGAGCGACCAGAGCATCGCGGCGTCGGCCTCGCCGCGCTCGTCGTCGACCTTGTTGGCGACCAGCACGACCGGCTTCTTCGCCTTGCGCAGGACGCGCACGACGGCCTCGTCGGCGTCCGTCGCGCCGACGTTGACGTCGACGACGAACAGCACGGCGTCGGCCGCGGCCACGGCCATCTCGGCCTGCGCCGCCACCGCCTTCTGGATGCCGACCGCGTCCGGGTCCCAGCCGCCGGTGTCGACGACGGTGAAGCGCCGGCCGCGCCACTGCGCGTCGTAGGTCACCCGGTCGCGGGTCACGCCCGGCACGTCCTCGACGACCGCCTCGCGGCGGCCCAGGATGCGGTTCACGAGGGTGGACTTGCCGACGTTCGGGCGGCCCACCACGGCAAGCACCGGCTGCGGGGCATCGGGGACCTCGGAGAGGTCGTCGTACTCGGTCATGTCAGGCCTCGGGGGTGGTGCGTCGGAGGTGGTCGACCAGGCCCAGGCGCAGCTGCTCGGCAGCGTCGCGGACGGTCGAGCGGGCTCGGGGGTCCCCGGTCACGGTGAGCGGGATGGGCGGGCCGAAGACCACGCGCACGGGGGCGCGCAGCCGGGGCACGGCGCGGCCCTTGGGGAGGGCTGCGCCGGTTCCGTGCACGGCGATCGGGACGACGGCGGCGCCGCTGCGCAGTGCGAGGTAGGCCAGCCCGTCGGCGACGGACTCGAACGCGCCGCTGCCACGCGTCCCCTCGGGGAACACCCCCAGCGCCCCGCCGTGTTCCAGGTGCGCCAGCCCGGCCTTGAGCGCCGCCCGGTCGGGCGCGCCCCGGTGGACGGGGATCAGCGCCAGCCAGCCGCACGCGCGGGCCCACACGCCGACGAAGACCTCGGACTTGGTGAGCAGCGTCGCGGGGCGCGGGCTGACGAAGAACACCAGCGGCCCGTCGAGGATGCCGCTGTGGTTGCCGGCCAGCAGGACCGGCCCGGTGGCCGGCACGTGCTCGCGCCCCTCGACCTGCAGTGACAGCACCGTCCTGGCCAGCGCGCTGCCGACCGCCCGCACCGCCGCGATGACGGGCGGCTTGGGACGCCCGGTGGCCTGCCGCCGGGCCGGCGCTGCAGCGACACCGCTCGTCATCCGGCGATGCCGGCGTCGCGCGCCAGGGCGAGCACCCGCTCGACGACCTGGTCGGCGTCCAGCGCGCTGCTGTCGAGGTGCAGGGCGTCGGCGGCGGCCTGCAGCGGGCTGGCCGCGCGGCTGCTGTCGAGCCGGTCCCGCCGCGCGAGGTCGGCGGCCACGGCGTCGACGGACGCGTCGGCGACGCCCGCGTTGCTGTCCCCCGCCCGGCGGCCGGCCCGCACCTCGGGCGAGGCGTCGAGGAACACCTTCACGGGTGCGTCGGGGAACACTGCCGTACCGATGTCGCGGCCCTCGAGGACGGCTCCGTCGTCGCCGGCGAGGGCGCGCTGCAGCGCCACGAGCTGCTCTCGTACGGCCGGCACGGCGCTCACGGCGCTGACTGCCGCGGTCACCTCGGGCCCGCGTACGACCGCCGTCACGTCGTCCCCGTCCAGCCGCACCCCCGCGACCGCCGGGTCGGTGGACAGCTCGATGCCCGCACCGGCGACGACGTCGGCGACCGCCGAGGCATCGGTCAGGTCGGTCCCGGCCCGCAGGACGGCCAGCGTCGCCGCGCGGTAGGTGGCTCCGGTGTCGACGTAGCGCCAGCCGAGCCGGCCGGCCACGGCGCGGGCCACGGTGCTCTTGCCCGACCCCGACGGGCCGTCGAGCGCGATGACGCGAGCAGGCACGGCGGGTCCCTTCGGACAGTGGGCGGAAAGATCAGCCTAGTTGGGGCCTGCCTCAGGCCAGGACGTCCCAGCCGGCGGCGGCCAGCGCTGCCCGGGCAGCCTCGCGCCCGTCGGCGGCGACCAGGAGCTCGATCACCCCGCTCGCCCGGCCGGGCAGGTGCTCGACGCGGACGTCCTCGACGTTGATGCCGGCGTCCGCGGCGCTGACCAGCAACCCGGCCAGCTGCCCGGGCCGGTCCGGCACCGAGACGGCGACGGGGGCGAAGTCGCGGTCGTGGTCACCGCGCTTCACCGGCACCAGCGCCCTTCCGGCGTTGCCCCGCACGAGCAGGTCCTGCAGGGCGCCCCGGTCCACTGCCTCGAGGGACGCTGCAGCAGCCGCGAGCTCGGCGGCGAGCGCACGCACCAGCGGCGCGACCGCGGGGGCGTTCTGGGCCAGCACGTCGACCCAGAGGGCCGGGGCGCTGGCGGCGATGCGGGTGGTGTCCTGCAGGCCCGGGCCCGCGAGCTGCACCCGGCCTGCGGAGAGCAGCACGGCCGCGACCGCGCTCGCCGCCACCTGCGGCAGGTGGCTGGCCAGGGCGACCGCGGCGTCGTGGTCGGTGGCCGACAGGACAGTCGGCACGGCGCCGCAGCGCTCGGCCAGCGTCCGCGCGGCGGCGAGGGCCGTCTCGGTGGTCCGCTCCGACGGGCACAGCGCCCACGGCCGTCCGACGAACAGCTCCCCGGTCGCGGCCTCGGGACCCGAGTGCTCCTTGCCCGCCATCGGGTGGCTGCCGCACAGGGCCGCGAGGTCGGCGCCGGCCGCCTCCGCCTGCGCCTGCACGGGTGCCTGCACCGACGCGACATGGCTCCAGGTGGCACCGGCGACCAGCCGCTGCAGCCGGACGAGCTCGGCGGCCACGACCGGCGGCGGCACGGCCAGCAGCACGTGCGCCGCCGGCTCCGTGCCGTCCCAGACCCGGCCGGCGCCCCGGGAGCGGGCCACGTCGACGCACGCCGCGTCCCGGTCGGCCAGCAGCACGTCCGCCTCGCCCCGCAGCGCCAGCGCCACCGAGGTGCCGATCAGGCCGGTGCCGACGACGAGCAGGTCGGCGGTCACCTCAGCTGGGGAGGTCGCGGCGCAGCGCCGCGGCGCCGCGCAGGTAGGCGTGGTGGATGTCGGCGCGCGACAGGTCGGTCTCGACGTGCGCCATCAGCCGGACGACCCGCGGCATGGCGCCGGCGACCGCGATCTCGGTGGCGCACATCAGGGGGACGTCGACGAAGCCGAGCTGGCGGGCGGCGTACGCCGGGAACTCCGACACCAGGTCCGGGGTGGCCGTGAAGACCACGCTGATGATGTCGTCGGTCGTGAGGCCGTTGCGCTCCAGCAC
>JBKJQM010000404.1:0-2808 GCA_046594005.1 Mycobacteriales bacterium | reverse complement strand
GGCCACCGCACCCTCCGCCTACGCGACCACAGATGGATCGACGAACGAGGCTGGGTCGCACGCCCCGCAACAGCACTCGCCGCCTGACCGCCGGATCAGTCGTCCCCGACGTAGCCGGTAGAGGGGTCGATCATCGCGAGGAACGCGCGGACATCGGCCTTGTGCTGGGGCTCCGGCTGGTCCGGGCTCGCGCTGGAGGCGAAGCCGTAGCCCGCGTTCGGCCCGCTCACCCAGTCGTAGTGGGTGCCCCCGTCATGGGCACGGCGGACGACGAACTGCTCGCCGTCGACCGCCAGCGCGAACAGCAGCCGTCCAGGCCTTCCCTCTGCAACGAGGTGGACGCCAGGCACGGCCTGGTCACTGCGAGGGTCCTCCACCGACACCACGATCCGCCCGGACCAGCCTCGGGTCCAGCGAGATGCTGGCACTGCCACCGTGTCCTCCCAGAACGGGTGACCGGGCGACACCTGGACGTGGTCCGGCGCGAGCTGCGTGCCGATATCCGCGGCGTCGAGGACGACGACCTGATGAACGTCTGCCCGCCTGTCAGCCTGCAGGCGCCGTCACTGCTGCGGGACCTCCACCTCCTCGAGGACCCTTCCGGTCGGTGCGCCGTCCAGTCCGGGCGACGCCTCGGGGGACGCCCAGACCACCGTGCGGAGGAAGCCGAGGAAGGCCGTCGCCGCGTCGACGTCGTCGAAGTCCAGCTGCACGTAGATGTAGTGGTCGTCGTCCACCGGCTGGGAGATGCGGGTCCCCCGGACACCGGCGCCGGCGCGGGCTTCGCCGAACCGGGCGAAGGCGGTCAGCCAGGTGCTCAGGTCCGTGATCGCGTGCTCGATGTGCAGCGTGGCCATGCTGTCCCCCTCAGAAGTGGCTCGGCGCAGCGGACCGTACGCGCCGTCAGACCCTTTCGGGAGGAGCCGACACCAGCGGCTGGGCCTGGCCGTCGTGGGCAGGCGCGCGCAACCACAGCACGACGTGCCGGGGGTGCATCGTCTGGTCGACGACGGAGCGCAGCTCGGTGTCGAGGGTCGCCAGGTCGATCTGGTCGCGCAGCCGGGCGGAGAACGACGCGAGCGTCCGTTGCGCGTCGTACCGCTGGCGGAAGAAGCGCCGGTCCACCTCCCGCTGGATCCGCGTGCGGGCCGGTCGGAAGAGCGCGGCGACCGCCAGCGTCGACGCTGCCACGGCCAGCGACGAGTCGCGGGTGACGCCACGCAGCGCCGCCCCGAGCAGCAGCACGCTGAGCAGGTAGGCCGCACCGAGTGCAGCCGTGAGCAGTCCGTAGACCAGCGTCCGGTTGATGACGACGTCGATGTCGTAGAGCCGGTAGCGCAGGATCGCGACTCCCGCCGCGGCCGGGATGCCCAGGACGGCGAGCATCATGAGGACGTTCGCGACCGCCTCCCCGAGGACCTCGTAGCCGATCGTGCCGACCGGTATCGCGATCGCGGCCACCGCTCCGGCCAGCGCCAGCCACTTGATCTGCTGACGCTCGTCCCCTCTCGCCCTGCGGAACCTGACGATCACCGATGTGGCGGAGCAGACGATGGAGACCGCGACCAGCAGGAAGGCCAGCCCCATCATCGGCCCGACCAGGGGGCTGCCGACGGCGTACGGGTTCGCGAGGCCCGGGTAGTCCTCGATGTCGCCCGGCGTCAGCACCGTGGCCACGGTGCCGACGGCGATGCCGATCCCGCTCGACCAGGCGATGGTGCGCCAGCGCCGCGACAGCAGCCGGCCGTCGGGGAAGAGCAGGAGCATGAACGTCGTCGGGACGAGGATGAAGGGCTCCCACGACAGGCTGGCGTACATCGCGGCTGCCTGACCCAGCCCCGTCCACCCGCCGTTTCCGTTCGTCCAGTACTGCGCGAAGCCGCCGCTCGCCTGGGCGACGCCCGCGCTGGTCCCGACACCGAGGCAGATCCAGCCGATCGCGTTGCTCGGGTGGCGCAGCGCGACGAGCGCCCCGACACCGCTGAAGACACCGGCGATGAGCCAGATGATCACCGAGCTGTGCCCGCCCGGGTAGGCCCCCGCGTTGGCCAGCAGGTAGCCCGTCACGAGCAGCGCGAGCGTGAGCATGAGGAGACCGGCGACCAGGCCGACGACGGCTCTCGACCGCGGCGGAGCTGGACCGGCGCCCTTCATCGGCTCACTGTCCCCCTCCCAGGCCCTCGCTGTCCCGGTCCTACCGCCGCTGCGTCCCGGAAGCGTTACGGCCGCGCGACGCCCTCGTACCGACCCAGACCCAGCGCGCCGGCGAGAGCCAGGACGAAGCCGGCCACGGCCAGCGGGAGGAACCCGGCGCGGACGCGGTCGCCGAGCAGCAGCCCTGCGACAGCCGGGACCACGGTCTGCGTGATGACCATCGCCGCCGTCGCGGTCGTCACCGATCCCCGCTGCATGGCCGCCGAGTAGACGAGGTACGCCGTGGTGCCGGCGAGGGCGAGCACGTACGGCGTCGGCGAGGTGACCAGGTCGCGGCCCAGCTCCGGCAGCAGGCGCGCGCACACCGCGACGACGCCGAAGCCGGCACCGGCGAGCAGCCCCAGCAGCACCGTGCCGGTCGCGCCCGGGACACGGCGGACGCCGTACGCCGTCAGCGCCACGGCAACCACAGCGCTCACCAGGACGACCGGGCGCCCGACTGTCCCCGCCACGGCCTCCGACTCCGTGGCGGTCGGAGCCAGCAGCGCCAGGCCGGCGACGACCAGCGCGACCGCCGCCCACTGGCGGCCGCCGAGGTGCACGCCGAACACCCGCACGGACAGCACCGCGGTGACGGCGACACTGCCGGCGATG
>JBKJQM010000485.1:0-3724 GCA_046594005.1 Mycobacteriales bacterium | reverse complement strand
CGTAGTCGTGCGGGTCGATCTTGGGACGGAGCTTCATCTCCTTGATGACGGTGAGCACCTGGTTCTTGCGGCTCTCACGCGCCTTCTGCGCCGTCTCGTACTTGAACTTCCCGTAGTCCATGAGCTTGCAGACCGGCGGACGGGCCATCGGCGCGACCTCGACGAGGTCGAGGTCCGAGTCCTGGGCCAGCTTGATGGCCTCGCCGATGGCGACGATGCCGACCTGCTCGCCGTTGGGCCCGACCAGTCGCACTTCAGGGACGCGGATCCGGTCGTTGATGCGGGGTTCAGCGCTGATGTGGCCTCCTCGTAGGGGTTCTCCTGCCGCGCTCCGGCACCCTCACGACGAAGGGCCCCGCGCTCAGCGCAGGGCCCCACCAGCTCCGCAGCGCCTCGAGGGCGCGCGGGCTCCGACACGGACGCCCACGAGGGGCAGCCGTACCGACCGGACCCGGGTGCCTGTGGTACTGGGCGGCTCCGCGGGTGGGAGGTGGGAACCTCCGCTTGCACGACCCCCGTCGTCCTGCTCCTCGAGACCGAAGTCTGGAGAGGAGCCGAGCAGCCAGGAGCCGGGTCGCCCTGCAAGAGTAGCAGGGTGAGCACTCTTCCCGACGGCACCGACCTGGCAGCGCGCGACATCGCGGAGGTCCCGGCCGCCGAGGTCATCGCTGCGGCCGCCGTCCACCTCATGTCGGCCGCCGCCGTGAAGTGCGGTCTGGCCGAGGAGGGCGCCGAGCTGCAGGACCTCGACGAGGCCCGCAAGCTCATCACGGCGCTGGCCGGCCTCGTCACCGCGGCCCGGCCGGACCTGGGCGTGCACGCTGCGCCGCTGCGCGACGGGCTGCAGGCGCTGCAGAAGGCGTTCCGGGAGGCCTCGCGGGAGCCGGACGCGCCGGGCGAGGGTCCCGGGGAGAGGCTCACCGGCCCCGTCTGAGCCGGCGCCTGCGCAGCGGGACGTCGAGCCCCGGACCGGTCACGGGCACGACGGCCAGCGAGACGCCGGCCGGCAGGCCAGGCAGCACGCGGGAGGCCAGCGCGGTCAGCGCGCCGGCGTCCAGGCCCCGCTCCGGGACGACGCCGACGACCGGCCCGTCGGGACCGGCGAGCAGTCGGGCCGCGCGTACGGGCTCCCGGCGCAGCCGGTAGGCCACGGCGGCCAGCAGCGCTGGGTCCGCGAGGGGCGGCGCCGTGAGCTCGTCGGTCGTGCGGCGCGCCGACAGCGGCGCGCCTGCGACGGGCACTCGGCCCGAGGCGAGCTCCCGCAGCTCGGCGCCGGTGATCGCGACGGCGGCCCCGGGCGGGTCGAGCAGGACCGCGACGGCGCCGTCGTCGAGCGCCGCGGCGCAGGCCTCGGGACCCAGCAGCGGCACCGGCCGGGCGCCGTCGCGGAAGGCCACCGCTCCCCCGGCGTCGAGGAACAGCGGGACGGCCCGGCCGCCCTCGCTGCCGACGAGGGTCAGCAGCGACATCTCGGCGGTCGACTCCGCCCGCAGGCCGGTGCCGGCTTCGACGTGCTCGGCGGTGCTCACCGCGGTGATCGGGGCGAAGACCCGCGCGCCGGTCAGGGCGGCCAGCACCTCGGCGCGGGCGGCCGGTGACGGGGCCGCCGCGTGGGCGGCGAGCGCGGCCGCCAGCCTCGGGTCCGCGCCGCCGGTGTCGCTCACACCCGACGACGCTACGGCCCCCTCTCGGGGGTCGGGCTAGTCCGTGGCGGAGGCGAGCAGGACGACGGCCCGGTCGAGAGCCTTCAGGGCGCGGGCGCCGTCGGAGACGCCGGTGAGCTGGAAGGCGAACCAGACCGGGCGACCGCTCGCGGTGGTGGTGTAGCCGGCCAGCGCCCGCACGCCGGGCAGGGTCCCGGTCTTGGCCATGACCCGGGCCTCGGCGGCGGTGCCGCAGAACCGCTTCGTCAACGTGCCGTCGCGGCAGCCGATCGGCAGGGCCGCCCGGAAGGCAGGACCGGTGCCGGAGTCGTCCGCGGCGTGCAGGAGCGTCACCTGCGCGGCCGGGTTCTGCCGGTCCTGCGCGGACAGTCCGGAGCCGTCGGTGCCGACGCCGGCCACGGCGCCGAGCCGGCCGACGACCTGCCTGACCGCGGCCACGCCGTCGCTACTCGTGCCGGCGCCGCGGACGACCCGGCCCAGCTCCTTGAGCAGCAGCTCGGCAGCGAAGTTGTCGGAGTCCTTGAGCGCGCGCCGCACGACCGCGGGCACCGGCCCGGACACCCGCGTCGCGACGGTGACCGCCGAGGCGGGCCGGCGCTCGCGGCGGACCGTCCCGGTCACGGCGACGCCCTCCGCGCGCAGGTAGTCCCGGAACCGGACCGCCGCCGGCAGGGCCGGGTCGGCGAGGAACGCCGAGTCGGTGCGCCAGAGGTTGCGGTCCAGGGCCAGCGCGGACAGCGGCCCGGACTCGTCCGGGACGTACGCGCCCTTCCAGCCCGCGGCGTTGCGGCGGGCGTCGTAGCGGCTGTCGTCGAGGCGGACGTCGCCGGCCAGGGTCGTGATGCCCGCGGCCTTGACGTCCCGGGCGAGCGCCCGCAGGCCGGACGAGGTGAGGTAGGGGTCGCCGGAGGCCACCAGCCAGACGCTCCCGGCGAGCCGGCCGGCCACCGGGGTGGCGGTCGCGGCGACCTCGGTGCGGAACCGGGTGTCAGGGCCGAGGGCCACCAGTGCGGCGAGCCCGGTCCAGCTCTTCTGCGTCGACGCGGGCGGCAGGGCGTGGCCGGCGTCGCGGCGCAGGACGGCGCCGTAGCCCTCGACGTCCACGGCCGCGGCCACCGTGGTGACCCCCGCGGCCGACAGGGCGTCGCTGACCCGACGGCCGAGGGCGGTGCCGGCGGCCGGGTCACCCGGTGCCGGAGCCGCCGCCGCGAGCAGCGCCACCGGCCGCGGGGCGACCTCCGTCACCGGCAGCAGCCGGACCAGACCCTCCTCCGGGCCGAGGACGACGGCCGAGGCGGGACCGGCGAGCACGCCGATCACGGCAGCGGCGGCCGGCAGGGCGGTACGGCGAGGGCGGTGCACGGTCACGTCCGGGGTTCGGCGCGTGGCCCGCGCGGCTCAACACCTGTCGACGCGCAGTCTGCGGGAGTCCGCCCCCGTGAGCGTGCGACTGGCCGAAGTGTCACCTGACGGTGACGGTCACGCCCCTCGGCTGGCGTTCAGCAGGGCGCGCAGTGCGAGGACCGCGTCGACGGCCCGATCGCCGTCGTTCGCCTGCACCGCGAGCACCTGAACGGTCTCGTCGTCCTGCAGGTCGAGCACCGCCCAGGGGGCGCCGTCGTCCAGCCGCACCGCGCGCACGACCTGCCACGGGAGGCGCTTGGTGCCGAAGGGGTTGCGCACGACGACACCGGCGGCGTCGGCCTCGACCCGGGCCCGGGTGAACAGCAGGACGGCGCCGGCGAGCATCACCCCCAGCAGGAAGAACGCCACCTGGTCGACGACCTGGAACTGCGCGGCACCCGAGGTGCCACGACCCAGGCCGTACGCCACCACACCGAAGAAGACCGTCACCACGACAGCGGTGGCCCAGCAGACGCGGGTCAAGCGGCGCGGGCGCACGACGACCGGCTGCCCGGCGCCGGTCACGGCGGCGCCTCGAGCGGGCGCGAGACCGGGGTCTGCCGGAGCACGCGGAAGGCGACCTGCACCGCAGGGCCGATGCCGAGGGCGAACAGCAGGGTGCCGATGCCGACCGGCCCGCCGAGCACGACGCCGGC
>JBKJQM010000474.1:0-5690 GCA_046594005.1 Mycobacteriales bacterium | reverse complement strand
GGCTGCGGGTGCTGGGGCGGCAGCCGGTGCCGCTGCGGGTGCTGCGGGTGCCGGAGCTGCGGCCGGCGCGCCCTGGCCCTGGCCGGCAGCGTCGAGGACGTCCTGCTTGCGGATGCGACCACCGACGCCGGTGCCCTGCAGGGTGGCCAGGTCGACGCCGTGCTCGGTCGCCAGCTTGCGCACCAGGGGGGTCACGTAGGCGGCCTCGCCCCCGCCGCCACCGGCCGCCGGAGCGGAAGGCGTCGCGGAAGCCTGGGCCGCGGGTGCCGGTGCCGCGGGTGCTGGTGCCTGGGCCGCGGCCGCGGGTGCCGCGGGTGCCTGGGCAGCGGGTACCGGTGCCGGCGCCGCGGCGGTCGCCGTCTCGGGAGCCGCTTCAGGCTCGGGCGTCGGCTCGGGCTCGGGCTCGGGTTCGGGCGTCGGCTCGGGCTCGGGGGTCGGCTCCGCCGCGGGCGCGGCCTCGGCCGCAGCGTCGTCCCCGCCGTCGCCGATCACCGCGAGCTCGACGCCGACCTCGACGGTCTCGTCCTCCTGGACCTTGATGGACTCCAGGATGCCGGTAGCGGGGGAGGGGATCTCGGTGTCGACCTTGTCGGTCGAGACCTCGAGCAGCGGCTCGTCGGCCTGGACCTGCTCGCCCTCCTTCTTCAGCCAGCGGGTGACGGTGCCCTCGGAGACGCTCTCGCCGAGGCGGGGCATGGTGACGGAGACGGCCATGGGGTGCGTTGAGCTCCTGACTAGCTGTGGCTGTGGAGGGGCTTGCCGGCGAGCGCGAGGTGCGCCTCGCCCACCGCCTCGGACATCGTGGGGTGCGGGTGGATGAGCTGCGCGACCTCGCTCGGCAGCGCCTCCCAGTTGGTGATGAGCTGAGCCTCGGCGATCAGCTCGCCGACGCGGTCGCCGACCATGTGGACGCCGAGGACCGGGCCGTCCTTGGAGGCAAGCACCTTGACGGCGCCGGCGGTGCCGAGGATGCGGGCCTTGCCGTTGCCGGCCAGGTCGTACGTCGCCTCGACGACCTCGTAGCCACGCTCCTCGGCGACCTTGCGGGTCAGGCCGACGGAGGCGACCTCGGGTGAGGAGTACGTGACGCGGGGGACGCCGTCGTAGTCGATCGGCGTGACGGCGAGGCCGGCGAGCCGCTCGGCCACCAGGATGCCCTCGGCGAAGCCGACGTGGGCCAGCTGCAGGGTCGGGATCAGGTCGCCGACCGCGCTGATCGTGGGGACGCTGGTCTGGCAGTACGCGTCGACCTCGACGAACCCGCGGTTCATCGTCACGCCGACCTGCTCGTAGCCGAGGTCCTTGCTCACAGGTCCCCGCCCGATGGCCACGAGCAGCAGGTCGGCCTCGAGCTCCTTGCCGCCCTCGAGGAAGACCTTGACGCCCTCGCCCGCGTGCTCGACGCGCTCGAAGCGTGCGCCGAGCTCGCTCTTGATGCCGCGCTTGCGGAACGCGCGCTCGAGCAGCTTGGAGCTGGACTCCTCCTCGAGCGGCACGAGGTGCGGGAGCGCCTCGACGATCGTGACCTCGGTGCCGAACGAGCGCCAGACCGACGCGAACTCGCAGCCGATCGCCCCGGCGCCGAGGATCACCACGGAAGCGGGGATCGTGTCCATGCCGAGCGCGTCGTCGCTGGTGATCACGCGGGTGTGGTCGATCTCGAGCCCGGGGATCGAGCGCGGTACCGAGCCGGTGGCCAGCAGCACGTGCTTGGCCTCGATGGTGCGGCCGTCCACCTCGACGGCGGTAGGAGACACGAGCGTGCCGTGGCCCTGGACGACCTCGATCTTGCGGCTCTTCACCAGGCCGGTGAGGCCCTTGAACAGGCCCTCGACGACCTTGTCCTTGTACTTGTTGACCCCGGCCATGTCGACGGACTCGAAGGTGCCGTTGACGCCGAACTGCGCGGCCTCCTTGATCACGTCGACGGTCTCGGCCGAGTGCAGGAGCGCCTTGGTGGGGATGCAGCCGCGGTGCAGGCAGGTGCCGCCGACCTTGTCCTTCTCGACCATGACCACGGTCATGCCGAGCTCGGAGGCGCGCAGGGCTGCGGCGTAGCCCCCGCTGCCTCCGCCGAGGACGACCAGGTCGACGGTGTCTGTCACTGCGAGTGCTCCCTTGCTGGCGGTGTCGTGCGGACCGGGCGGCGCAGCCCCTGACGTCCGTGGGGCATCCTTCCACCCGAGACGTACAGGTGTCGCACGGCCCCGCCGCATTCCCCGCGGCCGCCGCGCGCTCGACGAGAGGAGCCCCGTGGGACTGCGCGACCGGTTGAGGCGGGGGGACCGCCCGGGCACACCGCGCTCGGCCCAGTCCGCCGACCTGGACCACCTGCAGGCCTGGGCGGGAAGTCGACGGGGGGTCGAGGGGTTCGTCGAGCCGGAGACGCCCACGACCGCGACGACGCTCGTGCTGGTCGCCGGCGACGGCGAGTGGACGCGGCGCCGGGTCGACTCCCCGAAGGCCGCCTTCGGCTTCGGCTCGAAGACCAGCATCCCGGTGTACGACGTGGCCGCCGTCGGCTACCCACCCCGCATGCGCGAGTGGACCGCCAAGCGCAAGGCCGCCGGCCAGACCGGCGTTCCCCCCGCCACCCCCTGACCCTCCGCACTGTCTGACCCTCCGCAAGACCCGAGAGCTGCGGCGGACGCGCCGGAGCCCGGCCGCGACACGAGGTCGTGGCCGGGCTCCGGGACGTGCGGGTCCTGCCTGGGGTCAGTGCTTGCCGTGGCCCTTGCCGTGGTTCGCGGCGGCGGGGGCTCCGTGCTCCTGCTCGGGCGCCTCGACCGCGTCGGCGTCGTCGCTGTCGTCCGTGGCGTCGTCGGCGGACGTCGCCTCGTCGGCGTCCTCCGTACCGGCCGGCTTGGCGGCCTTGGCCGGCTTCGCGGGCTTGGCCGGACGAGCGGCCTCGGGCGCCTCTGTGCCCTCTACCTCAGCGGCCTCCGTCGCGTCCTCGGTGCCGGCGGTCTTGCCGCAGTCGCTCTTCGCCGCGGCGGAGACCTGCCCGCCGCGACCGGGGCCCTTGGGCAGCGAGTGGGCGTACGCCGAGACGTTCTGGCCGTGGTTCTTGCTCGGGTCGCAGGTGAAGGTGACGGCCGGAGCCGTGCCCTTGTCCTTCAGGACGGCGGTCGCGGTGTCGCTGCGGTGCGCGGCGCCCTGGCCCTTGCCCTTCTTGCCGACGCCGATGGTGGCGGTCGCGGTGGCCGGGGCCGCCGTGGACGTCGTCGCGGTGGTGACGGCGGACTGCGAGCTGACGGCCTGGATGGCGACGGCTCCACCGCCGACGACGGCCGTGGTGACCAGCGCCGTGCCGGCGACGAGCGCGCCCGCCTTGGCCTTCGCGGCGATCAGGTCGACAAGGGGGTGGGACACGTCATCCTCCGGTGCACTAGGTGGTCAGTCTTCACCTTGCATCGTTCCACGGCCCTCGTCCGTTACAGCCATGTCCTCGAACAGCTGGACGAACGTCCGCACTGCCGCACCGGTGCCGCCGTGCGGGGTGTAGCCGTACGGGTCGGCGGAGTTCCACGCCGGCCCGGCGATGTCCAGGTGCGCCCAGCGCACGCCCTCGGTCACGAACTCCTGCAGGAAGAGCCCGGCGGTGAGCATCCCGCCCTCGCGGGGGCCGGTGTTGACCAGGTCCGCGATCTCCGACTCGAGGCCCTTCTTGAGCTCGACGGGCAGCGGCATCGGCCAGGACGCCTCCCCGGCGCGACCGGCGGCGTCGACGACGGAGGCGCGCAGGGCGTCGTCGTTCGACATGACGCCGGCCGTCCGCGAGCCGAGCGCGACGAGCTGCGCGCCGGTGAGGGTGGCGACGTCGAGGACGACGTCAGGGCCGTCCTCGCAGGCACGGGCGATGGCGTCGGCCAGGATCAGCCGCCCTTCGGCGTCGGTGTTGTTGACCTCGACGGTCTTGCCGTTGCGGAACGTCAGCACGTCCGACGGGCGGATCGCGGCGCCGCTCGGCATGTTCTCGGCCATCGGGACCCACGCCTCGACGTCCACGGCGATGCCGAGCTCGGCGACCGCGACCACGGTCGCGATGACCGCGGCGGCGCCGCCCATGTCGCTCTTCATCTCCTCCATGGAGGCCGCCGGCTTGAGCGACAGGCCGCCCGAGTCGAAGGTGATGCCCTTGCCGACGAGCGCGACCTTCGTGGCGGCGCCCTTGCCGCCGCGGTAGGACAGGTGCACCAGGCGGGGGCCGTTCGCCGATCCCTGGCCGACGCCGACGATGCCGCCGTAGCCGCCCTTGACCAGCGCCTTGCCGTCGAGCACCTCGACGTCGACGCCGACCGCCTTGGCGCGCGTCCGCGCGACCTCGGCGAGCTCGGCGGGGTGCAGGTCGCTCGGCGGCGTGTTGACGAGGTCGCGGGCGAGGTTGACGGCGCGGGCGACGACCTCCGCGCGCTGCACCGCGGCGCGCAGTGCCTTGTCCTTGGCGTCCAGCACGACGAGTACGAGGTCGCGGACCGGCTCCTTGCGCGTCGCCCCGTCGGTGGTGCGGTAGCGGTCGAAGGAGTACGCCCCGAGCAGCGCGCCCTCGGCCACGGCCCGGGCAGCCGTCGCGACGTCACCGCCGGAGGCCGCCAGCGTCACGGCGACCTTGCTCGAGCCGGCCAGCGCGCGCACGCCGGCGCCGGTGGCGCGTCGCAGGAGCTCCGGGTCGTACGCCTCGCCCTTGCCGACGACCGGGCCGAGGCCGACGGCGACGACGACGGGCGCGGTGGTGGCGCCGAGGGTCGCGAGGCGGGTGACCTCCTCGGCCTTGCCGGTGGCGCCGAGTCCGACCAGCGCGGGCAGCAGGCCCTTGCCGAGCGCCGCGACCACGCTGTCCGCGCCGGGCGCGACGACCGGTCCCTTCGGTCCCTGGGCGATGCCGATGACGATCGCGTCGACCTTCGAGCCGGCGGCAGGGGAGCTGGACACGGAGAGGGAGGTCACGGGGGGCGAGGCTACCGGCGGGGCCCGGACTCGACGTCGGGTGAACTGCGGGGCAGGTTCGAGCGAACCTCGGTACGACCCTGGAGGACCTCATGACCCAGCCCCGCTCGGCCCGCCGCCGCCGCCGCGGCCGCCCCACCCACTCCGACACGCGCTGCCGACGCGCATGAGAGCGCCGTCCGAGCAGCTGCGCACGCCCGACGACGTCGCGGCGCACGTGGAGGCCGCCGTCCGCTACGGGACCCCGGGCACCATCGGGGCCGAGCTGGAGCTCCTGGTCGCCGACCGCTCCGCGCCGCACGTCCGTCCTCCACTGGACCGGCTGTCCGCCGCCCTGCCGCCCCGGCTGCCGCACGAGAGCCTCGTGACCATCGAGCCCGGCGGCCAGCTCGAGCTCTCCTCGCTGCCCGTGCTGGGTCCGGCCGCGGCGGTCGCCGCCCTGTCCGCCGACCTCGGCGCCGCCCGCTGCGCCCTGGCCGCCGACGGCCTGGTGCTGACCGGCCTCGGCACCGACCCCCTGCGGCCGCCGGAGCGGCTGGTCCGTACGCCGCGCTACGACGTCATGGAGGCGCACTACGCCGCGGGCGGCCCGGCCTGCGCCGCCGCGGGCCGCTCGATGATGACCGGCTCGGCCGCCGTGCAGGTCTCCGTCGACGCGGGCACGCGCGGCGGGGGAGTGCAGTCCGCCACCTCGCGCTGGCAGCGTGCCCACGCGATCGGACCGGCGCTCGTCGCTGCGTTCG
>JBKJQM010000462.1:0-5141 GCA_046594005.1 Mycobacteriales bacterium | reverse complement strand
TGCTGCCGGCGCCGAGCCCGGCCGTACGGCCCGAGGTCGGGTTGTCCTCTGTCACGTGTGCCGTCCTCCTGTGTGCGTTGCCCGTACGGGCCCGGCGAGCATCCCACCCCCGGCGGCGGCCGGTCGGCGGCCCGCCGTCCCCCGCGCGCCGAGCTCCTCGAGCATGCCGAGGAACGCGCGGGCGACCACCTGCGGGCGCTCCATCTGCGCGACGTGCCCGATCCCGGGCAGCACGAGCAGCCGCACGTCCGGGTAGGTCGCGGCGGCCCGCGGCGCGATGGACACGTCCACCAATCGGTCGCGGTCGCCCCAGACCAGCAGCGTCGGAGCGGCGACCCGCGCGGCGTAGGTCCACAGCGAACGCCTACGGCCTCCGACGTACGTGCCGATCAGTCCGCGCAGCGACAGCGTGAACGCGTCCTGGTGGTGCGCCAGGGCGGTCCGGCGGCGCACCTCCTCCGCCGCCTCCGCGAGCCGCTCGGGCGGGATGGTCGACGGGTCGCCGAAGCACAGCTCGAGGACCGCGCGCGCCCGCGTCTCGGGTGACTGGGCGGCCAGCCGCCGTGCGGCGACCCGCGAGATGCCCGGCACGAGCAGCAGCGGCAGCCGCGGGTCACTTCCCTTGCTGGGGCGCAGGTTCGGCAGGGCCGGCGACACCAGCGTGAGGGTGCGCACGAGGTCCGGGCGGTCTGCAGCCACCCGCGTCGACACGGCGCCGCCGAGCGAGTTGCCGAACAGGTGGACCGGACCCCGGCCGCGCCGCTCCAGGTGGCCGATGACCGCGCGGGCGTGTGCACCCACCGTGTAGCGGCCGTCCTCCGGCGGTGCGGAGCGACCGAAGCCGGGCAGGTCCACGGCCTCGCTGTCGACGACGCCCTCGAGCTCGCCCATGAGGTCGGTCCAGTTGGCGGACGAGCCGCCGAGGCCGTGCACGAACAGCCCCGGCTCGCCGCCGGAGGGGCCGCGCCGGACGAACAGCGCGCCGACCTGCTCGCCGGGCCACTGCGGGCGTATGCCGTCGTACGTCGGCAGGTCGCGCTCGGACATCGTCACGGGGTGCTTCACGGGGTGCTCCAGGTCGGGGTCCAGGTCTCGCCGACGGCCAGCTCCCGGCCGTCGCGCACGAGCGCGGCGGGCGCACTGCCCACGGCAGTCAGCGCCCCGTCGACAACGAGCACACCGGACTGCTCAGGGATCCCGAGCACGGTCACGTCCGCGGGCACCGCATCCTCGACGGCCCGCAGCCAGTCGGTCCGCGGGCCGTTCCAGTGCGGGACGACCAGCACCTGCGGCACCACCCCGAGCGCCCGGACCACGCTGGTCCGGTGGTCCGGCAGGACGGTCCAGCCGCCCAGCACCATGGCGCCCGCGCTCGACCCGCTCACGACACCGCCGTCGGCGAGCAGCTCCCTCACGACCTCGTCGACGCCGGTGTCCCGCAGCGCCTCGAGCAGCCGGGCGGGTGAGCCGCCGGGCAGGACGAGCAGGCGCGCGGTGCGCAGGACGGTCAGCGCGGCCTCGCGGTCCTCGCGTGCGTCCGGTGCCGCCACGACGTCGGTCGCGCCCAGCGCGGAGAAGTGGCGTACGCCGTTGGCGCTCGCCGTCGCGTAGTCACGGCCGACGGTGCCGGCCAGCGCTGTCACGACGACGCGGCCGTCGGCACGGCGGAGCAGGTCCGCGTCCATGTCGCGGCAGCGCGGCCCGAACTCGTCGCCGCCCTGCAGGCACACCGTCCCCGTCATCCGGCGACCCTAGCCAGCCGTCGTCAGGCGGACTTGCGCGCGGCCTTCTTGGCGGGCGCCTTCTTCGCGTCGGCCTTCTTGTCCGCGGCCTTCTTCGCCGGCGCCTTCTTGGCCGCCTTCTTCGCCGGTGTGCCGGCCGCGGGGGCGTCGGAGTCGTCAGTCTCGTCCTCGACCGGCGCGACCGCGGCCGTGCCCTTCTTCGCAGCCTCGACGCTGGCGCGCAGTGCAGCCATGAGGTCGACGACGGTGCCGGAGGTCGGCTGCGACTCGGTCGGCTGGACGACCTCGCGACCCTCGACCTTGGCCTCGATGACGGCCTGGAGGGCTTCGCGGTAGGAGTCCTTGTACTGCGAGGCGTCGAACTCCCCCGACAGCGTCTCGATCAGGCTGCCGGCCATCGCGAGCTCCTGCGGACGTACCTCGACGTCCTCGTCGAGGAACCCGAAGTCGGGCGTCCGCACCTCGTCCGGCCACAGCATCGTCTCGAGCACGAACACCCCGTTGCGCACTCGGAGCGCGGCCAGGGCTTCGCGGTTGCGCAGGGCGACCTTGACGACCGCGACCTTGCCGGACTTCTCGAGCGCGTCGCGCAGCAGGACGTACGGCTTGACACCTGCCTTGTCCGGCTCGAGGTAGTAGCTCTTCTCGAAGAAGATCGGGTCGAGCTCCTCGAGCGGCACGAACTGCAGCACGTCGATGGCGCGGTTCGTGGTGAGCGGCAGGTCCTTGAAGTCCTCGTCGGTCAGCACGACCGTCTCCCCGCTGGACAGCTCGTAGCCCTTGGCGATGTCGCCGTAGGACACCTCCTCGCCGTCGACGGCGGCCACGCGCTTGTACTTGATGCGGCTGCCGTCGGAGCGGCGGACCTGGTGGAAGGAGACGTCCTTCTGCTCGGTCGCGCTGTAGAGCTTCACCGGGATCGTGACCAGCCCGAAGCTGATCGCGCCCTTCCAGATGGACCTCACCATGGCTCCCTACCCGAGCGCTGCACGCGCCACGCGCGGGTCAGGGTACGGGGACGATCAAGCGGTGTCGGTTGACTTGCCTGCCGTCCGCGGCAGCTCGGTGCCCCGTTCTGCGCCGACGGTCGCCGTGGCACCTCTGGAACTGCTGGATGAGCCCGGCAACCGACTATTCTCCCTGGGCCAAATCGACTGGCCACAAGCAGTTTTCGTCTTGCCAACGGTACATCGACCCGGTAGAGTCGAACACATGTGGATCTTGTAAGGCTTGTGTGGATCCACGAGGGCGCGGGTGGTTCGGGAAGCGTTGGCGTTGAGGGGAAGCGACTCGCTGAGGCGGTCGTGAAGGACGCGCACGCGCTGCGTCCCTAGGTTTCGGGGTTCCTACACCGACCTCAACCTCGGAGCACACGCGTGCGCGTCACCACCGCATTCAACCGTCTGTTGCAGCTGCCCGGGGCGACGGTGGACACCGTCGAGTTCACGGATGACGGGGTCGTGGTCGGTCTGCGGCGACGGTCTCGGCGGCTTCGTTGCCCGTGCGGTTACTCGACCCGGGCGACCTACGACGGGTCGGTCCGGCAGTGGCGGCACCTGGACTTGGGTGTGCACAAGGTGGTGCTGGTCGCCCAGATCCGTCGGTTGCGCTGCCGGCGCTGTGACCGGGTCCGGACCGAGCAGGTGCCGTGGGCCCGGCCGGGCTCGCGGCAGAGCATCGCGTTTGAGGACCAGGTCGCGTTCCTCGCGCAGCGGATGGACCGCACGTCGATCAGCCGGCTGATGCGCTGCGCCTGGCAGACCGTCACAGACATCGTCAGCCGCGTCGTCGCCGACCACCTCGACGACGGACGGCTCGATGGGCTGGTCAACATCGGTGTCGACGAGATCGGCTACCGCCGAGGACATCAGTACCTGACGATCGTCGCTGACCACGCCAGTGGCCGGGTCGTCTGGGTCAGCAAAGGCAAGGACGCCGCCGCGCTGCAGGGCTTCTTCGACGCGCTGGGCCCAGAGCGCTGCGCCCAGCTCCGGGCGGTCAGCATGGACATGGGCCGCACCTACATCGGGGTCGTCACCGACCGGTTGCCCGATGCGGCGATCTGCCTGGACGCCTTCCACCTGATCAAGTGGACCAACGAAGCCCTCGAGATGGTCTTTCGGGAACACTGCCGCGGCCAAGCCGCCAAGAAGTTCCGCCACGACCGCTACCTGCTGCGCACCGGCGCTGAGAAGCTGCCCGTCGCCAAGCATCAGCTGCTGCTCGCGCTACGCCGCAAGCACCGCCACGTCGGCCGCGCCCACGAGCTCAAAGAGAGCCTGCGGGCCCTGTTCCGCGAGGTCGCGCCCGAAGACGCCCGGACTTACCTCACCGGCTGGATCCGCGCCGCGACTCGCAGCCGCCTACGGCCCTTCGTGCTACTCGCCCAACGCGTCCGCAAGCACTTCGACGGCATCGTCGCCAGCGTCGAACTCGGCCTGTCCAACAGCCGCCTCGAAGGCATCAACGCCAAGATCCGGCTGATCAACGCCCGGGCCTACGGCCACCACAGCGTCGACTCACTCGCCGCGATGATCTACCTGACCCTCGGCGGGATCACGGTCAAGCTCCCCACGGAAACCTGACAAGATCCACATGTGTTCGGATCTATCTCTGATGCCGCCAGCCGACAAGGGGTGGGCATGACGAAAGCACTGCCGAACAGCAGACTTCGGTGTGCAAGGCCGGTGCTGTGGCGGGGCGTGGCGGCGAGCCGAGAGGGTCGCGACGAGGGTGGGGGCCTGGACGACTGGACCCGCATGCCCCTCGAACTGCTCACCCCTCCCGCCCTCGTGCAGGTCCGCGACCTCGACGGCGAGCTTCGTCCGGCGCTGCTGATCGGCCGGCGTGGCGACCGCTCGTACCTGCAGGTCAGCCGGGGCGCCGGCGACAACGTCCTGCGTTGGCTGCCGTCAGCGCACGTCGGTGCCGCCGGGGACCCGCTGCCGCTCACCGCACGCGTTTACGAGGCGCCGGTGCAGCTGCGGCAGCCGAGGTCCTGGCGCTAGCGGGGCGCGACGAGCAGGCTCTGGGCGCCGACTCCCAGCGGACCGTCGAGGTCGGACAGCACGCTGGTCGCGAGGCCGGCGCCGCCGGGCGAGACAGAGGTGCGCGCGTCCAGGCAGACCCACTCGCCGACGGCCTCCCGGTGCAGGTGCACGGTGAGCTCGGGGTTGATGAAGTGCCAGGCGGTCATGTCCAGCTCGCTGGAGATGCCGTTGCCGCTGTCCGCCACGGCGAGCACGCGGGTCAGAGGGCTGTTCTCCTCGTCGGGCACCAGCGGGTGGCGCAGCCGCGACCAGGCCGCCGCCGGACCGCTGCCCCCGAAGTGGCCGCTCACGAACCGCCACTCGACGGCCGAAAGGTAGCCGTCGACCCAGCCCTCGGGCAGGCCCTCGG
>JBKJQM010000389.1:0-3974 GCA_046594005.1 Mycobacteriales bacterium | reverse complement strand
GCGAAGGCAGGACTGCATGGCGACGTCGAGATCCGGGTCCCGTCCCGGAGGCGACGTGCCGGCAGCTCGAGGGGCGGCCAAGCGCGTGGTGAAGGCGCCCGGCACGCCGGCCCCTGCGAAGAAGGCTCCCGCTCCCAAGGCTCCCGCTGCCAGGACCCCCGCCGCCAAGAAGGCGCCGGTCGCGAAGGCGCCGGTCAAGAAGGCGCCTGCTGCCAAGGCACCAGCCAAGAAGGCAGCACCCGCTCCCGAGGCGACCCCGGCGCCGCCCCCGGGCATGCGCGCGCCCGGCGACGTGTCGTCGATCCCGTACAACCTGGCCGCCGGCGCGGCCCGCGGTGTCGGCCCGACCGGTCGCCCGATGCCGACGTGGCCGCAGCCGGCCCCGCTGAAGAAGCACGGCCCGGCGCGCATCCTGTCGATGTGCAACCAGAAGGGCGGCGTCGGCAAGACCACCAGCACGATCAACCTCGGCGCGGCGCTGGCCGAGGCCGGGCGACGCGTGCTGCTCGTGGACTTCGACCCGCAGGGCGCGCTGTCGGTCGGCCTCGGCATCAACCCGCTGGCCCTCGAGACCACCGTCTACAACCTGCTGATGGACCGCGACGTCAAGGTCAGGGACGTCCTGGTCAAGACGGAGGTCGAGGGCCTGGACCTGCTGCCGGCCAACATCGACCTGTCCGCCGCCGAGGTGCAGCTGGTCAACGAGGTCGCGCGCGAGCAGACGCTCAAGCGCGTGCTGGCCCCGGTGGCCAAGGAGTACGACGTCATCCTCGTCGACTGCCAGCCCTCGCTCGGCCTCCTGACCGTCAACGCGCTGACGGCGTCGCACGGCGTGATCATCCCGCTGGAGTGCGAGTTCTTCGCGCTGCGCGGCGTCGCGCTGCTGATCCAGACGATCGAGAAGGTCCGCGAGCGCCTCAACCCCAAGCTCGAGGTCGAGGGCATCCTCGCGACGATGTACGACTCCCGCACCGTGCACGGTCGTGAGGTGCTGGCCCGCGTGGTCGAGGCCTTCGGCGACCGGGTCTTCCACACGGTCATCAACCGCACGATCCGCTTCCCCGAGACGACGGTGGCGGGGGAGCCCATCACCACCTACGACACCACCTCCGGCGGCGCGACCGCCTACCGGGAGCTCGCCCGCGAGCTGCTGGCGCGATGACCGCCGTGCCGGGCTGAGGTGCTGTACGCCCTCGGCGACCCGCTGTCGCTGCTGCTCCTGCTCGTCGGCTTCGTCATCGCCGTCACCGTCCACGGCTGGGTGCAGGCCGTGGTCGCGAGCCGCACCGGCGACCCGCGTACGCGCCTGGCCGGCCGCACCTCGCTGGACCCGCGCCGCCACCTCGACCCGTTCGGCGCGGTCGCCGCAGCGATCGCCGGTGTCGGCTGGGCCAAGCCGATCGACCCGCCGGACCGTCGGCGCAGCAAGGGCTCGCTGGTCGCCGTGCTGCTCAGCGGTGCGATCGCGAACCTCGTGCTCGGCCTCCTGGTCCTCGTGGCCTTCCGCGCGGCCGGCGGACGGGCGCTGGGTGCCGGTACGGCAGTCCTGCAGAGCGGCGTCGGCGGAGACCTGCTGCTGCGCGCGCTGCTGCTGATCGGGCTGATGAACGTCTTCGTCGGGCTGCTCTCGCTCGTGCCGCTGCCGCCGATGGACGGCGGCCGGCTGCTGTTCGCCCTCGCGCCGCGCACCCCGGGGTGGCAGAGGGCCGAGTACCAGCTCGACGAGCGCAACATCGGCATCGCGGTCCTGCTGGCGCTGTTGCTGATCCCGCTCGGGGGCCCGCAGGCCCTGCTCCCGGTGCTGCTCGACACGATCGCGGGCCCGCTCGTCGACCTGGTCACCGGTGTCTAGCGCCGCGGTCGAGGACCGCGTGTTCTCCGTCAAGCTCGACCAGTTCGAGGGCCCGTTCGACCTGCTGCTGCAGCTGATCGGCAAGCACCAGCTCGACGTCACCTCGCTCGCGCTCTCCCAGGTCACCGATGAGTTCCTGGCGCACATCAAGGCCCTCGGCGACCACTGGGACCTCGGCATGGCGACGGAGTTCCTGGTGGTCGCCGCCACCCTGCTCGACCTCAAGGCGTCCCGGCTGCTGCCGCAGGCGCAGGTCGAGGACGAGGAGGACCTGGCGCTGCTCGAGGCGCGCGACCTGCTGTTCGCACGGCTGCTGCAGTACCGCGCCTACAAGCAGGCGGCTGCTGCGCTGCAGGTTATGCTCGCGGGGGAGTCGCTGCGCTACCCCCGATCGGTCTCGCTGGAGCCGCGGTTCGGCGGGCTGCTGCCCGAGGTGCTCCTGGGCCTGGGCCCGCAGCAGTTCGCGGAGATGGCTGCACGGGTGCTCGCGCCGCGGGCCGAGCCCGAGGTGGCGACCGACCACGTCCACGGCGGGACCGTCAGCGTGCGGGAGCAGACCGCACTGCTGCGCGAGCGCCTGGCTCGTACGGGCGGTGGCTCGTTCCGCACCCTGACCGCCGACTGCAACGGCACTCTCGAGGTCGTCGCGCGGTTCCTCGGCCTGCTCGAGCTGTACCGCGAGGGCGTCATCGCCTTCGACCAGCTCGAGGCGCTGGGCGACCTGCACGTGCGCTGGACCGGTGAGCAGGGCGCCCCCGAGGGCACCGCCGAGGCGTCCGCGAGCGAGTACGACGAGCCGACGCAGGAGGCCGACGCATGACCACCCCCGACGCCCTCGCCGATCATGGAGTCGGTGCACACCCCGCAAGCGTGGAGGACGAGCCACAACTCCATGATCGGCGGGACGAGGGGGTGGGGGACGAGCTTCCGCGGCCGCCGCTGCGGACCGTCCTCGAGGCCGTCCTGCTGGTGACCGACGAGCCCGTCCCGGCCGCCACGCTGGCCTCGGTGGTCGAGGCTCCGACGCCCGACGTCGAGGCGACGCTGGCGTCCCTGGCTGCCGAGTACACCGACACCGGGCGCGGCTTCGAGCTCCGCCTGGTCGCCGGGGGCTGGCGCCTGTACACCCGCGCGGAATGCGCGCCGTGGGTCGAGCGGTTCATCCTTGACGGGCAGTCCGCCCGGCTGACGCAGGCCGCGCTGGAGACCCTGGCGGTCGTGGCGTACCGCCAGCCCGTCACCCGGGCGCGCATCAGCGCCGTCCGCGGCGTCAACGTCGACGGCGTCGTCCGCACCCTGCTCGCCCGCGGCCTGATCGCCGAGGCCGGCCAGGACGCCGACACCGCCGGAACGCTCTACCGCACCACCCCGCTGCTGCTGGAGCGGCTGGGCCTGCAGTCGCTCGACGACCTGCCGGCCCTCGCCCCGATGCTCCCCGAGCTCTCCGAGCTCGAGGACGCGCAGTCCCAGACCTGACACAGAGGAACTCATGACCAGCACGGACTCCGAGGGCATCCGCCTGCAGAAGGTGCTCGCTGCCGCGGGCATCGGCTCCCGGCGCGCCTGCGAGGTGCTCATCGGCGAGGGCCGCGTCTCGGTCAACGACCAGGTCGTGACCGAGCAGGGCAGGCGGGTGGACCCCGAGACCGACATCATCCGCGTCGACTCGATGCGCATCAACACCGCGTCCGGCAACGTCTACCTGGCGATGAACAAGCCGCGCGGCTACGTCACGGCCATGTCCGACCCCGAGGGCCGCCCCACCGTCGGCGACCTGGTCCGCGACCGCGTCGAACGGCTCTTCCACGTCGGCCGCCTCGACGCCGACACCGAGGGGCTGCTGCTGCTGACCAACGACGGCGAGCTGGCGCACCGGCTGTCGCACCCGTCGTACGAGGTGCCCAAGACCTACCTCGCCGAGGTCCTCGGCCCGGTGGCGCGCGACGTCGGCAAGCGGTTGCGCGAGGGCGTCCAGCTGGATGACGGCATCGTGCGCGTCGACTCGTTCAAGCTCGTCGACTCGACGTCGAACCGGGTGCTGCTCGAGCTGGTCCTGCACGAGGGCCGCAAGCACATCGTCCGTCGAGCGCTTGCCGAGGTGGGTCACCCGGTTCAGCAGCTG
>JBKJQM010000268.1:0-2864 GCA_046594005.1 Mycobacteriales bacterium | reverse complement strand
GCGCGTTCCAGACCGGTCCGGCGGGCCAGGACTACACCGCCACGATCAGCGCCCAGACGACGCTGCCACCGGCCTTCCCGGCGGCCAAGGGCGTGACCCCGCCGACCTACCGGCAGTACCAGGCGCCCGCGGGGGTCGCCACCTCCGCCGGCGAGCCGTCGATCGGCTCGAACTGGAAGACCGGCAAGACGCTGTTCACGGCCTACACCGACGAGTACGTCGTGGACTTCGACGACAGGAAGGGCACCTCCAGCTGGACGCTGGTCAACGACGACGTCACCGACCCGTCCAACAAGGTGAGCCTGGACCCGATCGGCTTCACCGACTCGGTCACCGGCCGCACCTTCGTCAGCCAGCTGTACCTCGCCTGCAGCGCCGCCGCCTACAGCGACGACGACTTCTCGACGCCCGCGATCCCGACCCAGGGGTGCGGTTCGGTGGTCAACGGCTTCGACCACCAGACCTTCGGGGGCGGGCCCTACCCGACGGGCGTCGCGCCGCTGACCGACTACCCGCACGCGGTCTACTACTGCTCGCAGGCCATCGCGCTGCTGACCCCGGGTGCCACCTGCGCGCGCAGCGACACGGGCGGTGTGGTGTTCGGCCCGGCGATCCAGATCTACGACGGCACGCAGTGCAGCGGCATCCACGGGCACGTCCGCGTCGGGCCCGAGGGCACCGTCTACGTGCCGAACGTCAAGTGCGGCGGCAACCAGGGCCTCGCCGTCTCCAAGGACGCCGGCCAGACGTGGGCGGTCCACCGCATCCCTGACAGCATCGAGGGCGCCAGCGACCCGTCGGTGTCAGCCGGCTCGGACGGCACCGTCTACTTCGGGTACGGCGACGGCACGGGCAAGCCGCGCATCGCGGTCAGCCGCGACCAGGGCACCACGTGGTCGAAGTCGGTGGACGTCGGCCTGCCCTTCGGCATCCACAACACCGAGTTCTCCGAGGTCATCGCCGGTGACGGCGACCGGGCCGCGTTCGCCTTCCTCGGCACGCCGACCCGCGGCTCCACGCAGGCCGACTCGTTCGGCAAGAGCGCCGACGGCAAGACCTTCACCGGTGCGGAGTGGCACATGTACGTCGCCACGACGTACGACCGCGGCAGGACCTGGACGACCGTCGACGCCACGCCGAAGGACCCGGTGCAGCGCGGTTGCGTCTGGAACGCCGGCGGCGGCAACCCCTGCCGCAACCTGCTGGACTTCAACGACATCACCGTCGACAAGCAGGGCCGGGTGATGGTCGGGTACGCCGACGGCTGCGTCCCCGCGTCGATCGACGCCACCAGCGACACCGACACCGCGACGTCCAACGACTGCGCGAACAGCACTCGCGTCGACCGCAACGGCCTGCTGAACCACGCGGCGATCGTGCGGCAGACCTCCGGCAAGGGCCTGTTCCGGGCCTTCGACGCCGTCGCCCGCACGACGACGCCGCCGCCGCCGGCCGCGGCTCCCGGTGGCTCCGGCGGCACCGCGTCGGGCCGCCTGCCGGCCACCGGCGGGCTCCCCCTGGCCGGCGCCGCCGTGGCGCTCGCCCTCGGGGCACTGGTCCTGCGCCGTCGCCGCACGGCGTAGCCCGTTCGGCTTCGGGCAGTATGGCGGTGTGGATCAGCTGACGGCCGCGGAGCCGAAGTGGTGGGGCGCCCATCTGCGTGAGGTGCGCTGGCAGGCCGAGCTGGCCCGCCTGCTCGCCGACCCCGTCTGGCGGGGCCGGGACCTGCCGCGCGGCGACGGGGCACCCGTCCTGCTGATCCCCGGCTTCCTCGCCGGCGACCAGTCCCTGTCCGTGATGGCGACCTGGCTGCGCCGCCTCGGCCACGCACCGCGACGGGCCGGCATCTCCTTCAACGTCCAGTGCTCGGACACGGCCGTTGACCGCCTCGAGCGCGTGCTGCACCACGTCCACCTGTCCAGCGGCCGCAAGGTCGCCATCGTGGGGCACAGCCGCGGAGGCCACTTCGCCAAGGCCCTCGCCACCCGCTGCCCGGATCAGGTGTCGCAGGTCATCTCGATGGGCTCCGGGCTCGACGAGCCGTTCGACATCTCCGAGCCGACCCGGCTGGCTGTCGAGGGCGTCCGGCGGCTGGTCGCCCGGCGCGACCCGGAGCGCGGCGCGCAGGGCTGCTTCACGCACACCTGCCTGTGCCGCTACGCGCGGGACTACCGCGCACCCTTCCCGGAGTCGGTCCCGCTCACGTCCATCTACTCCAAGGGCGACGGCGTCGTGCGGTGGCGAGCCTGCGTCGTGCCGTACGCCCGGTGCGTCCAGGTGACCGGGAGCCACATCGGCCTGGCCTTCAACCGCTTCGCCTACCGCGAGATCGCCTCGACGCTGGCCGCGGCATGAGGATCGCCGCCGTCGGTGCGGGCACCATCGGCCTGTCCTGGGCGGCGCTGTTCAGCGCCAAGGGGCACGACGTCGTCGTCAACGACCCGCGACCGGACCTGCAGGAGCTGCTCGAGACGACCGCGCGCGAGCTGGCCGACGTGCTGCCCGGGGAGTGGCTGTCACGTCTGCACGTCGAGCCCGACCTCGAGGCAGCGGTCGACGGCGTCGAGGTCGTGCAGGAGACCGGCCCGGAGGTGCTCGAGCTCAAGCAGGAGCTGTTCGCGCGCATCGAGGCGGCCGCACCCCACGAGGCGCTGCTGCTCTCCTCGACGTCCGGCCTGATGCCGAGCGCCATGGGGGCCCGGATGCAGGAGCCAGGTCGGGTGCTGGTCGGTCACCCGTTCAACCCGCCGCACGTCGTCCCCCTCGTCGAGGTGGTGCCGGGCGCGCAGACCCCGCCGGAGCTCGCGCAGGCCGCTGCCGACTTCTACCGCTCGCTCGGCAAGGTGCCGGTGGTGCTGCACAAG
>JBKJQM010000118.1:0-6453 GCA_046594005.1 Mycobacteriales bacterium | reverse complement strand
CACCTCGATGCCGCGGGCGTAGGCGTCCACGGCGTCGAACAGGTGGGCCTTGAGCCACGGCACGGGGGCGAACAGCCGCTGGTGCGCCAGCTCGCGCAGCGCGATGTAGAGGCGCACCTCGTCGGCGGGCACCTCGAGACCGGCGCTGAAGGCGGCGAGGTTGGCCGGCAGCAGCGCGGGCGTACCGGGCGCCGACAGCGGCAGCCCGACCTCGGTCGCCGACAGGACCTCCTTCGCGAGCGCGCCGAGCGCCTGCCCGACCTGCGCACCGAAGACGAAGCCGCCCACCTGGTCCATCACGCCGCGCAGCGGGCCGAGGCCGGCGCCGCCACCGAGCCCGCCGAGCAGGCCGGCGACCTCCGGCGGCAGGCCCTCGGGCAGGCCGCCCTCCAGGCCGCCGCCGATGCCCTGCTCCAGCGCCGTGCCCATGGCGCCGACGACGCGACCCGCGACGGGGTCGACCAGCGACCGCCACGCGGGGGTGGTCGAGGCGACCCAGCCGGTGCGGGTCCAGGCCTGCGGCTCGGTGCCGCTGCCGGGCAGGGTCGTGACCGGGTCCAGCCAGAGGTCGGCCAGCCGGCACGCATCGGCGACCTCACGCGCCTGCTCGGGGGTGACGGGGACGTCCTCCGGCCGGGTGGCGCCGGTGGCCACCTCGTTCGCGAGGTCCCAGTTGACCGGCCCGCCGGTCCAGCTCATGAGCTTCTGCATCTGCGCGAAGACGTTGCCCATGTCCCCGCCGAACGGGCCGCCGGCGCCGCCGAACATCGCCGACAGCCCGAACGGGTCGTCCCCGTCGCCGGGCTCGTCCGGGCGGTCGGACGGCCCGAAGCCGAAGGGCGGACGGGTCACGTGCGCACGCTCGTCATGCGCGCCACGCTACGCCCGGCGCCCCGCCCCGGCGTGGCGTCGTGATGCGCCGACGGCGAACGCCGACCGGCCTGCGGGTCGCCGTGACGGGTGGCGGATCGGGCCTGGGCCGGGCCCTGCTGGAGCGGCTGGCGCGGCGCGAGGACCTCGAGGCGCTGTACGGCGTGGACACGACCACCGCCCGCATCGACGGCGTCGTCTGGCGCGCCGCCGACGTCCGTGACCCGCTGCTGGCCGAGCGCCTGAGCGGCGTGCACACGGTGGTCCACCTGGCGGTGTCGTACGACCTGGCGGCCGAGCCGGCTGCCCGCCGGGCGGTGAACGTCCGCGGGACGGCCTGCGTGCTCGAGGCGGCCCGTACGGCCGGCGTGCGGCGGGTGGTGCTGGTGACGTCCTGCGACGTCTACGGCGCGCAGCCGGGGCTGCCCGTACCGGTGCACGAGGACGTCCCGCTGCGCGCGGCGCCGGACGACTCGCTCACCGGCGAGCTGCTCGAGCTGGAGCGCCTGGCCGACCACGCCACCCGTACCGGGCTGGACGTGGTGGTGCTGCGGCCGGCCTCGCTGGTGGCCGGAGCGCTCGGTCCGGCGTACGACGGCGCGCTGCTGCACGCGCTGTCCGGGTCGCGCCTGCTGGCGGTACGAGGGGTGGAGCCGCTGTGGCAGCTCTGCCACCTCGAGGACCTGCTGGCGGCCCTCGAGCTGGCCGCGCTCGGCCGGGTGCAGGGGCCGGCGGTGGTGGCCTGCGACGGCTGGATCACCCAGCGCGAGGTGGAGCAGCTGGCCGACCGCCGTCGCCTCGAGCTGCCGGCAGCGGTGGCGGTCTCGACCGCAGAGCGGCTGCACCGGGTCGGTGCCACCGCGGGCTCGCCGGCCGAGCTGGAGCGGCTGCTGCACCCGTTCGCGGTCGAGGGGAGCCGGCTGCGGGCGGCCGGCTGGGAGCCGGCGTGGACCAACGCCGGTGCCCTCGACGCCCACCTGCTCAGCCGGCCGGGCGGCGCCGGCCGCGCCGGGACCTACACGGCGGCCGGCGCGACGGTCGCCCTGGTCGGCACGGCCGCGCTGGTGCGTCGGACGCGCAAGCGCCGCGGGCGCTGACGCGACGGGCCGCTGGCGGTCGTCGTACCGTCGCCCGCATGACCGCGATCCGGCTGCTGGCGCTGCGCGACACCCCGATCGACGTCGCGGAGGTGCTCGCCGCGGTCGAGGACCCCGGCGCCGGCGGCGTGGTGTCCTTCACCGGTCTGGTGCGCGACTCCGACGGGGGTCGCGGCGTGACCGAGCTCGAGTACGTCGCCCACCCGGACGCCGTCGACGCGCTGCGCGCGGTGGCCGAGCGGGTGGCCGCCGACCTGCCGGTGCACGGCCTCGCGGCCGTGCACCGCACCGGGCTGCTGGCGGTGGGCGACGTGGCGGTGGTGGTCGCGGCGTCCGCGGCGCACCGGGGGCAGGCCTTCGAGGCCGCGCGCAGGCTCATCGACGACCTCAAGGCGCAGGTGCCGGTGTGGAAGCGGCAGGTCTTCGTCGACGGCGAGCAGGAGTGGGTCGGCACGCCCTGAGTTCCGGGTCGACCGGGCCTACGCTCCGGGGGTGCCCCTGCCCGACTGGCTGCTCTGGCTGCTGCCCGTGCCCCTCGCGACGCTCGGCGCGATCGCCTGGGTGTCGTGGAGCTCGCGGGCGCGCGGCCCGCAGGACCCGGTCGACTCGGTCAAGGAGTACGAGCGGTTCCGCGCCGCGATGAGCCGGCCCCCCAGGAGCGGCGGCCCGCAGGCGGACTAGCGGGGATCGGTGATCGGGAGCTGGAACGGCACCCAGACGCAGATGCCCTTGGCGGTGGGGTCGCCGCTGCCGTCGGTGCGCAGGCAGACCGTCTCGCGCTCGGTGCCGGGCGCGGTCACCGGACCAGCCAGAGCCGGCGCGGCGCTGCCGAGCAGCAGGGCTCCGGCGAGGCTGGCGAGAGTGGTGCGGCGGCTCATCGGGCGTTCCCTTCAGCGGGCGTGCACGTGACGACGGGGAGGCTGGGCAGCGAGGCGCAGTCCACGACGCGTGATTCGACGCCGACGGCGTGGACCCCTGCCGGGTTGACCGGCAGATCGGGCCCGACCTGGAGCCGGTCCTGCCCGGCCGAGGCGCAGCCGGCCCCGCCGGCGCCCGCGGTGTCCTTGCCGCCGGTGCTGGTGCCGACCGCCAGGCCGCCGCCGTGCGAGACGGCGGCGCAGGTGTCGTTGATGCCGGAGTCGACGAGCGGGTCGAGCATGCGGCGGACCGGAGCCGCCTGCGCGCCCGGTGCGGGAGCGGTCGCGCCGCGCCGCGCCGCGACGGCGGCGTCGGCGACCGAGACGGTGCGGGCCGACCCGAGCGGCGCCGTGCTGGCGGTGCCGACGGAGCTGGTCACGAGCGGCTGGAGCACCGGCGCCGCGTCGGCGGGCGCGCTCCACGGAGACATCACGAGACCGGTGAGCGCGCCGATCCCGAGCAGGCCGAGGGCGGCCGGGGTGGCGGCCCGGGTCGCGGCACGGCGCAGGCGGTCGGCCCAGGTGAGGCCGTCGATCCACGGCGCCAGCGCCACGAGCCCGGCGGCCGGCAGGGTGCCGCCGCGGCTCGCGAACTCCTTGCGCAGGGCCTTGCGGGCGCGGGACAGGACGGAGCGGACGGCGGGTTCGGTCATGCCGAAGCGCTCGCCGATCTCGCCGTACGCCAGTCCCTCGACCTCGCGGGCCCACAGCACGGCGGCCTGACGGGCCGGCATCGCGTCGAGCGCGTCCAGGGCGGTGCGCGCCTCGTCACGGGCGACGACGACGTCGGCGGTGTCGCGGCCGACGCGGGTGCCCTCGGGGACCTCGGCGACGGAGGTGCTGCGGCCGCGCACGCGCAGCCGGTCGATGACCAGGCGCCCGGTGACGCAGGTCGTCCAGGCAGCCAGGTCGTCCTCGGTGGCGAGCGTGGCGCGGTGGCCGTACGCGCGCAGCAGCGCCTCCTGCACCAGCTCCTCGGCCTCGTGACGGTCGCCGAGACGGCGGGTCGCGTAGCGCTGCAGGCGCGGCGTCAGGGTGCGGACGGCTGCGTCGAAGTCGAGCGGCGCGAGGTCCGGGACCGCGTGCAGGTGCGGCGACCGCCGCGCCGGCGCGGTCGCCACCGTCTCGACGACGTCGGGCAGCTCGTAGAGCGAGGACATGCGGGAGGCCTCTTCCGTCGAGGGGCTGGGGCGCCGACACGTGCTCAACGACACAGGTCGGGTTTCCGCACGCGTGAACCCGAAGATCTTCCCACAGCACGGCGCAGAGCGGGAGAAACGGACATCCGACCTCGAGGACCCGCTCAAGGTGACCCCGGCGACGTGCCGACGAAGGCAGGGATGCCGGTGGACGCCCAGGTCCGCCCCCGCCAGCGAAGGGTGCCTCCCGTGGAGCACGTCGTCTTCTTCCCCGCCGCCGACGGGACCCCCGGGTTCCGCCGACTGCCCTCCCTCGAGGAGGCCGTCCGCCTCGTCGAGCACCTGCGCAACGTCGAGGAGGTGGACTCCGTCAGCGTGCACGCGCTCAGCGAGGTCCCCCTGCAGTTCCGGGCGTACTACCGCGTCGAGGTGCCGACCGACCACGCCGCGGCGGGCCCGGCCGCCGTCGAGGAGGCGGTGCACGTCGCGCCCGAGGTGCCGGCGCAGGCGGGCGAGCCGGTCCTGGAGCCCGCCCCGGTGCCGATGGTGGACGTGGAGCACGAGCCCGTCCCGTCGTTGGCCCTCGTCGAGGACCTGCCGGCGGTGGCTCCGGAGCTGGCCCACAGCAACGGCCACGGCAAGGACGGCGGAGCGAGCCTCGGCTTCTTCGCCTAGTCCGCTCCGGCACCGCCCGCATACCCTTCACGGGTGTCCCGGCGCAGCCTCACCCTCCTGCTCGCGAGCCTGCTGGCGCTCGGACTGACCGGCGGCGCCGCGCAGGCGCGCGTGCCGTACGTCGCGCTCGGCCCCGGCCCGACCTTCAACACGCTGTCGGAGGTCGACGGCGCGCCCGTGCTCGAGGTCTCCGGGCGGCCGACGTTCCCCACGACCGGACACCTGGACCTGACGACGGTGAACGTCCAGTCCGAGCTCACCCTGGCGCAGGCGCTGCACGGGTGGTTCGAGCGGGATCTGGCCGTCGTCCCGCGCGAGGTCGTCTACCCGCCGGACAAG
Source organism: Mycobacteriales bacterium (assembly GCA_046594005.1). Taxonomy (GTDB): domain Bacteria; phylum Actinomycetota; class Actinomycetes; order Mycobacteriales; family SCTD01; genus SCTD01. The sequence goes on along the minus strand of JBKJQM010000118.1, from coordinate 1,416 downwards.
ACCGACGACCAGGTTGCCCAGGAGAACGCGCAGGCGATGACCCAGTCGCAGGACGCCGCCGTCACGGCCGCGGCCCGTCAGCTCGGCTTCCGGACCGCCGAGGTGCGGGTGAAGGAGGTCCCGGCGGGCTCCCCGTCGACCGGCCGCCTGCAGGTGGGCGACGTCGTGACCGCGCTCGACGGGACCTCCGTGCGCGACGCGGCCGACCTGCGCCGCCTGGTCGGCGAGCACAGGGTCGGCGACGAGGTGCGCGTGTCGTACGCGCGCGCCGGCACCCCCGGCACGGCGACCGTCGCACTCGGCGTCTCCGGTGGCGACATCGAGCGCCGGCCGGTCATCGGCATCTCGACCGAGGAGAAGCCGCTGAAGGCGCCCTTCTCGGTGAAGATCAACCTCAAGGACGTCGGTGGCCCGAGCGCGGGCCTGATGTTCACGCTCGGGATCCTCGACAAGCTCGGGGAGGCCTCGCTGACGGGCGGCCGCTACATCGCCGGCACCGGCGAGATCTCCCCCGACGGCAGCGTCGGCCCCATCGGCGGCATCCCGCAGAAGCTGATCGCCGCCAAGGCCAAGGGCGCCGTGGCCTTCCTCGTCCCCGAGGACAACTGCAAGGAGGCCGTCCAGCGGCCGCCGGCGGGGCTGCCGCTCATCGAGGTGGGCTCGGTCTCGGACGCGCTCGACGGGCTGCAGGCGCTGCGTCGCGGCGACCAGCCACGGCTGTGCCCCGCCGCCTGAGCATCCCTTCTCCGGGGCTGCCCTCCCTCTAGGCTCCCGCCATGGAGCCCGGCGTCCCCTTCGCGCTCCTCGGCGTCGTGGTCCTGCTGGCGGTCACGGGGTGGACCGGCCTGGCGGTCGCCGCCGTCGTCCGCTCCGGCCGGCGAGGGACGCGCGCCCCCGCGGCGGTGCTCTCGGTCGGCTGCCTCGTGCTGGCCGTCGTCGAGTGCGCGCTGCTCACGACCGACGGCGGCTTCGGCCGCCCGAGCTCGGAGCTCCTGCCGCTCGTGCGTGCGGCCGGAGCGGTGCTGGTCGCGGCCGGCCTGTACTCCGGGGCGCTGGCGTCCCGGCGTCGGCGGAGCGGCGACGCCGCCTCGGGTGCCGCCGGCGTCGTCGTCCCCCTCGCTGCCGCTCCGACGCCTGCGGCGGTCGCTGCGTTGGCCGGGGTCGCCACCGTGCTGGCTGCCGTCCGCTCCCGCCGGGACGGCCCCGGACTGCTGCTCGCGGCCGGCCTGCTCCTCAGCGCAGCCGCCTCGGCACTGGCGCCGGTGGCGGACTCACCGGGCGGTGCGCTGGCGGCGCTGCTCTGCCGCGGCGCCGGGGCCCTGCTGCTCCTGCTGTTCCTCGGCGCGCTGGCCCAGGCGAGCCTGCTGGGCAAGGTCGTCGCGGTCGTGCTGGCCGGGGTCCTGCTCACCGCCACCG
>JBKJQM010000096.1:0-3712 GCA_046594005.1 Mycobacteriales bacterium | reverse complement strand
CGGGTGATGGCGCGGTAGTAGCCGAGCATCGCCGTGACGCGCTCACGGGCCGTGTAGGCCGCCTCGTACTCCGCCCGACGCTCGTCGTCGAGCGGTGTCGGAGATCTCCAGGCCACGGCGAACATCGCGTCGACCACACGCCGGCCACCGAGGCGGAACAGCAGCTCGGGGACGACCGGCAGCGCGAAGAACGGCAGATGGAGGGCCCGCAGCAGCGACACGCTCCGGAACGGTGCATTCGCGACAACCATCCGCCGCACCAGGTCGGGGCGCGCACCGGCGAGGCCGAGCGCGAGCGAGCCGCCCCAGTCGTGGCCCACGACGTCGACGCGGCCGCCGGGCACCTCGGCCTCGATGAGCGCGGCGATCTGGCGAACGAGCGTCGGGACGTCGTACGGACCGGTGAAGGCCGAGCCGCCGAGGCCCGGCAGGTCGGGCGCCAGCACGCGGCGACCGACCGCCAGCCGGGGCGCGACGTCGCGCCAGCACGAAGAGGTCTCGGGAACGCCGTGCAGCAGCAGGACCGGGGTGCCGCTGCCGGGGCCGCTCTCGGGCGTCAGGTGCTCGCGCAGCAGGAAGCTCGTCTCGGCGGCACGGACCGTGCGGACCTGCGACTGATCGCTCACGCGTAGAACACCCTCTCGACGACGGACCTGGCACGGCGAGTGGCTCGTCGGTAGTCGTCCAGGAAGTCGCCCTGCGAGTCCGCAGGGTAGCCGAGCGCCCGGGCCACCCCGTCGAGCTCCCGGCCGCTGGACGGCAGGCTCTCGGCGGGCTTGCCGCGCACCAGCACCAGGGCGTTGCGGACCCGTGCGGCGAGCTGCCACGAGGTGGCGAGCAGGACCGCGTCGTCGTCCCCGAGCAGGCCGGCGGCGCGCGCCGCCTCGAGCGCCGGCAGGGTCGCCGGCGTCCGCAGCGCGGGCAGCGCGTGCGCGTGCTGCAGCTGCAGCAGCTGCACGACCCACTCGACGTCGGCCAGGCCGCCCGGGCCCATCTTCAGCACCAGCTTGCGGTCGACGCCGCGCGGCATCCGCTCGGTCTCCATGCGGGCCTTGATGCGCCGGATCTCGCGGACCTGCTCGTCCGACGGCCCGCCCTCCGGGTAGCGGACCGGGGCGACCTGGGCAAGGAAGTCCGCGGCCAGCTCCAGGTCACCGGCCAGCGGGGCGGCGCGCAGCAGGGCCTGCGCCTCCCAGACGTGCGACCAGCGGGCGTAGTAGGCGGCGTACGACGCGAGGCTCCGGCTCAGCGGCCCCTGCTTGCCCTCGGGACGCAGGTCGGCGTCGACGACGAGCGGCGGGTCCGGTGCGGGCAGGGCCAGCAGGCGCCTCACCTCGTGCGCCACGTCGTGCGCCTGACCGGCCGCGTCGCCGTCGGCGGTGCCGGGGTGCGGCTCGTGGACGAACAGCACGTCGGCGTCACTGCCGTAGCCCTGCTCGCGCCCGCCGAGGCGGCCCATCGCCAGCATCGCGAAGCGGATGGTCAGCGGCGTGCGGCGTTCGGCCTCGACCTTGCGAGTGGCGGTGGTCAGCGCGGCGGCGAGCACGGCGCCGGCGATGTCGGACAGCGCGACCCCGACCTGCTCCTGGTCGACCAGGCCGAGCAGGTCGGCGCAGGCGACGCGCAGCAGCTCCTCCCGGCGCATCCCCCGGGCGGCGGCGACAGCGCCCTCCCAGTCCTGCCGGCGTCGTACGACCTGGACGAAGGCGCTCTCCAGCACAACGCCGGTGCGGGGCGCCAGCTCCTCGTCGGAGGCCAGCAGTCGTACCGCCTCGGGCGCCCGGCCGAGCAGGTCGGCGACGAAGCGGGAGGACGCCAGCAGGTGGGCGAGGCGCTCGGCGGCTTCGCCCTCGTCCCGGAGCAGGCGCAGGTACCAGGGGGTGGAGCCGAGGGTGTCGGAGACCTGGCGGAACGACAGCAGCCCGGCGTCCGGGTCGGCCGCGTCGGCGAACCAGCCGAGCATCGCCGGCAGCAGCGTCTGCTGGATGACGGCCCGCCGCGAGACACCCTCGGTGAGGGCCTCGAGGTGGCGCAGCGCGACGGCGGGCGCCGCGAAGCCCAGCGCCTCCAGACGGGCCCGCGCGGCCTCCGGGGTGAGCCGCGCCTGCTCCGCAGGCAGCCGGGCGACTGCACTGAGCAGCGGTCGGTAGAAGAGCTTCTCGTGCAGCCGTCGCACCTCGCGGCCGTAGCCGGCGCGCTCGCGGCGGAAGGTCTCGAGGGCGTCCTTGCGGTAGCCGAGGGCCCGTGCGAGGCGGCGCAGTGCGACCTCGTCGTCGGCGGCCGGCAGCAGGTGGGTGCGGCGCAGCCGGTGCAGCTGCAGCCGGTGCTCGACCGTGCGCAGCCAGCGGTAGGCCTCGGACAGGTGGCGCGCGTCCTCACGGCCGACGTAGCCGCCGGCGGCCAGCTGGTCGAGCGCCTGCATCGTCGTGCCGCTGCGGACGGTGTCGTCGGTGCGTCCGTGCACCAGCTGCAGGAGCTGGACGGCGAACTCGACGTCGCGCAGCCCGCCGGGGCCGAGCTTGACCTCCCGCGCCGCCCTGTCGCCGATCAGCGTCTTCTCGACCCGGCGCCGCATGGCCTGCACGTCCTCGACGAACCCCTTGCGCTCGCCGACGCTCCAGACCAGCGGCGCGGTCATGTCGACGTGCGCCTGCCCGAGGGCGAGGTCGCCGGCCATGGGGCGCGCCTTGAGCAGCGCCTGGAACTCCCACGTCTGGGCCCAGCGCCGGTAGTAGGCCTCGTGGCTGGCGAGCGTCCTGACCAGCGGCCCGGCTCCGCCTTCGGGGCGCAGGCCCGCGTCGACCGGCCAGGCCACGTCACCGCAGACCCGCATCATCTCGCTGGCGAGCTTGGTCGCCGTGCGCAGCGCGGGCTCGTCGGGCCCGCCGTCCAGGGGCTCGCCGACGAACAGGACGTCCACGTCGCTCACGTAGTTCAGCTCACGGCCGCCGGCCTTGCCCATGCCGATCACCGCGAGCCGGCACGGCGCTGCGTCCGCCGGCAGCGTCGCCAGCGCGACCGCCAGCCCGGCCGAGAGGGTGGCGGCGGCGAGGTCGGCCAGCTCGCCGCCGACCTCCTCCAGCGCGACGGCCCCGGTGACGTCGCGGGCCGCGAGCGCCAGCAGGCAGCGGCGGTAGGCCAGCCGCAGCGCCTCGGTGGCCGCGCTGCCGGTGAGGCCGGCGCGGGCGCCGCCGGTGCCCCAGGGCAGCACGTCCGAGGCCGGCGCATGCACCGCGGCGAGCAGCGTGGACTGCAGCCCGTAGAGGCTCGGCCGGCTCCCGACGACGTCGTCGTCCACGAGCGTGCGCCAGTCCTGCGGATGGGCGACGAGGTGCTCGCCGAGCGCGATGCTCGTGCCGAGGACGCCGAGCAGCCGGTGGCGCAGTCCCTCGCCGGCGACGAGCGCGTCGCACAGCTCGCCGGCAGCGTCGTCGCCGACCGCCGCGGCCAGCCTGCCGAGCGACGCCGCCGCGAGGTCCGGGTCCGCGGTGTCGCCGAGCGAGGTCACGACGACCCCGGCGCCGTCGTCGACCGGGCGGCCGTCCAGCCACAGCCCGGCCTGCTCGAGCGCCTCCGCAGACCCGGTCGGGTCGGCGAACCCCAGCCGCAGCAGCAGCCCCGTGCCGCTGGCGCGGGAGTCGAACAGGCTCACAGCTCCGGGCTCACAGGTCCCGGCTCACAGGTCTAGGGCGAAGCACCGGGTGCGCGGGTC
>JBKJQM010000260.1:0-2625 GCA_046594005.1 Mycobacteriales bacterium | reverse complement strand
CAATGAAGAGCACCACGCCTCTGTTGGATTCGGTCACCTCGCGGAGGACGGCCTTGAGGCGTTCTTCGAACTCGCCGCGGAACTTCGCGCCGGCGATCAGCGCGCCGATGTCGAGTTCGACCACGCGCCGGTCGCGCAGGGACTCCGGCACGTCGCCGCTGACGATGCGCCGCGCGAGTCCCTCGACGATCGCCGTCTTGCCGACGCCGGGCTCGCCGATCAGGACGGGGTTGTTCTTCGTGCGCCGGCTGAGCACCTGGATGACGCGCCGGATCTCGGTGTCGCGGCCGATGACCGGGTCGAGCTCGCCGCGGCGCGCGCGGTCGGTGAGGTCGACGCCGTACTTCTCCAGCGCCTTGTACGTCGACTCGGGGTCCTGCGTCGTGACCCGCCGCATGCCGCCGCGGACCTTGGCGAACGCGTCGACCAGGGCCTTGGGCAGCGCGTGCTGCTGCTTGAGAAGGTCGGCCACGTCACCGCCGGAGTCGGCCAGCCCGACGAGCAGGTGCTCCGTGGAGACGTACTCGTCGCCGACCTCCTTGGCCTTGCTCTGCGCGACGTTCATGACCGCCATCAGCGCGCGTGACAGGCCGGGCGCGGCGACGTTCGCACCGCTCGCCTTCGGCAGGGCGGCCAGCAGCGCCTCGGCTTTCGTCCGGACGTGCGTGAGGTCGGCGCCGACCGCGGACAGCAGCGGGGTCGCGATGCCGTCGCCCTGGTCGAGCAGGGCGAGCAGCAGGTGCACCGGCGCGACCTCGGGGTGGCCCTCGGTGGCGGCCCGTCGGACAGCCGTCGAGACGGCCTCCTGGCTCTTGGTGGTCAGGCGGTCGGCGTCCATGACTGCTCCTCTGCTCGTACGGCGTTCCTGCTGGTGCCAACGACAGAGGAGTTGAGTCTGTTCCGCTCAACTGCTTGCTCGTCGGCGGAACGCAGCCCCGTTACGGGGTGACGACCACGACCTGACCGATCGGGTTCCCGTCGAAGAACTCAGGGATCTGGGTCACGTAGAGCCGGCCACCGGACCACTCGACCGCGGTCGGGAAGGCGAGCTCCGCCACCGTCGTCGGCGCCCCGCTGGTCAGCGTGGAGATGCGGCCGGCGAACAGCTCGCTGACGTACACGCTCCCGTCCGGAGCCACGGCGAGGTCGGTCGCGCCGCTGAAGCCCGAGCCCAGCAGCGTGTACGCGCCGGAGCGCGGGTCCACCCGGTAGACCGACCCGGTCCCGGGGAGCTCCGGGAAGCCGGGCAGCGTCGTCACGTAGAGCATCCCGTCCGGCCCGAGCTCGACGTCGGTCGGCACCGGCTCGCCGAAGTAGCGCTTGTTGAGGACGCACGACGGCACCTGTGCGTCGCTGCCCTCGCTCGCGAGCGCCTCGTTGAAGGCGTTGAGGACGTCCGGCGTGATGGTCACCTCCTGGCCCGGCAGCACGGCCAGCGTCCGGATGCTGCCGTTGGCACCGACCTTCACCAGGTCGTTGCCCGCAGCGTCAGCGACCACCCAGCCGCCGGGGACGGTCGCGACCGCGTACGGGTGGGCATCCACGACGCCGGAGTACGGGGAGCCGTCGCCCAGCTCTTCGGGCAGCGATGCGGCGCACTCGGACGTCAACCCCGTGAAGCCGTACGTGTTGACCTGGTCGGGGTTGGCGGTCTGCTCGTACTGGCCGAGCTGCGCCAGCACCGCGGTACGCCCGTTGGGCAGCACCCGCTCCAGGGTGGCCGTCCCGGGCTCGGTGCCCGCGCCGACGAAGACCACCGCCCCCCTGCCTGCTGCGGCGACGCCGGCGACCTCGTCCCGGCCGCTCACCAGCGAGGTGCGCCCGCCCTGCCGGGAGATGCTGGTGAGGCTCCCGCCGAAGGCCTCTGCGACGTAGACGGTCCCGTCGTCGCCGACCGCCAGACCGAGCGGCCCGACGAAGCCGCCGGCCAGCGGTGGCGACACGCTGGACGCCGATGCCGGCGTCGCCAGCGGAAGCACCATGGCGGCGGCAACCACCCCCACGGTCACTGCTCTGCTCACGTTCATGACGTCTCCCCCCGGGCGCACCCCCCCGGCGCGCCACCATCGCAACGTGGCACGACGCCGTGGCCCGGTAAAGCCGCTCTACCGTCCGCATCCGCGCGCTCGCCCCGCGTGACGAATCCGGTCCGGTTCGTCCAGTGGCGTCGCGTTCTCGCGGCCGCGGCCTCAGCGGAAGACGACGGTTCGGTGGCCGTTCAGCAGGACGCGACGCTCTGCGTGCCACAGCACCGCCCGCGCGAGCACCCGCGCCTCGATGTCCTGGCCGACGCGGGCCAGCTGCTCGGCGGTGTGCGAGTGGTCCGCCCGTGCGACGTCCTGCTCGATGATCGGCCCCTCGTCGAGGTCGGCCGTCACGTAGTGCGCGCTGGCGCCGATGAGCTTGACGCCGCGTGCGTGCGCCTGCGCGTACGGACGGGCGCCCTTGAAGCTCGGCAGGAAAGAGTGGTGGATGTTGATCGCACGGCCCTCCAGGTGCGCGCACAGCTCGGCCGACAGCACCTGCATGTAGCGGGCCAGCACGACGAGCTCGGTCCCGGTCTGCGCGACGACGCGCACCAGCTCGGCCTCGGCGGCCGGCTTGTCGTCGACCGGCACGTGGTGG
>JBKJQM010000242.1:0-10095 GCA_046594005.1 Mycobacteriales bacterium | reverse complement strand
GGCGTCCTGCACGACCTGGCCCTCCCCAGCTTCCGCGCCTACGCGGCCGCCTGGGACTGGACCGTGCAGGCGGTCGACCTGCCGTCGGACGGCGCCGGTGCGGACGTGGCAGCGCAGCAGGCGAAGTGGGCCAAGCCCCGGCTGCTGCAGGCCGCGCTGGAGGAGCACGCCTTCGCCCTGTGGGTGGATGCCGACGTCCTGCTCCTGCGGCGGGACGACGACGTCCTCGCGCACCTGCACCCGCGCGACTTCCAGGCCCTCGCCCTCGAGCACGTGCCGAGCGAGCACCGCGTCAACCCCAACACGGGCGTCTGGCTGCTGCGCTCGTGCCTGCAGTCCCAGTCCTTCCTCGCGGCGGTGTCGCGCGCGGGCCAGCAGCCCGGCCCGTGGGCCGACCAGGGTGCGGTCCTGCACGCACTCGGCTGGGAACGCGGTGATGCGCAGTACCGGTGGGCCAAGCCCGGACGCGGCAACGCCTTCAGCGCGGCGACCAGCTGGCTGCCGCCGGGGTGGAACACCCCCTACCTCGAGGGCCGCGCAGACGCCGACTGCTTCAACAGCTCCGCCCAGTCCTACCTCGACCGACCGCAGGTGGCTGCACCGCACGCCCTGCACTTCATGGGCATGACGCCGGGGGCCCGGTACGACGCGATGTCGGCCGCGCTCGTCGACGAGCCGCACCGGCGTCCGGCCTGAGCAGAGCGACACGCCCGCCTCACCCCAGGTGGCGCGCGAAGAAGCGGATCCCGTCCTCACCCTCGAAGTGCGGGACGCCCGTGTGCCCACCCGTGTTGGCGTGCAGCGTCTTCTCCCTGGAGCCGAAGGCGTCGAACAGGTCCAGCGCCTGCTGCCGGTCGTTGCCGTCGTCGTCCCACTGCAGGAGGACCAGCAGCGGGACGGTGACCTGTCGCGCCTGCTCGACAGTGACCCGCGGTACGAAGCTCCCGGCGAACAGGAGCGCCGCCGCGATCCGCGGCTCGACGAGCGCCAGCCGCGTGCCGAGGGCGATGACACCTCCCGACCAGCCGACCGGGCCGGCGATCTCGGGCATCGCGAGGAGTGCGTCCAGCAGCGCCTGCCACTCCGGGACCGCCGCCTCGACGAGCGGGAGGACGAGCCGGTCCACGAGCTCGTCGTCCACCGGCTCACCGGACGCCAGCACCCGGCGGAGGTCGGCCCGCGCCTGCTCGACCCCGGCCAGGCGCGGGCGGTCCCCGCTCCCGGGGAGCTCCAGCGTGGCCGCGGCGCAGCCGCTCAGGACCGACGCCCGCGCGCGGTCGACGAGCCGGGGGTACATCGCCTGCAGTCCCCCGGGGTGTCCGACCAGGACCAGCGGGACCGGTGCCGATGCGTGTCGTGGCATCCACAGGATGCCGGGGACGTCGCCAAGGGTGAAGGCGCGTTCGACGACGCCGTCAGCGAGGTGCTCCTCGGAGCTGAGGTGCATGGTCGTTCCTCTCGGGAGGGCTGGGACGGCGCTCCCGGATGACCTGGCGTCCGACCGTGTCCTCGTGGAGGAGCACCCCTGGCGTGGCGTTCACGGGTGGCACCTCCTCGACGTCGGGCACGGCCGGCCGGACGCTAGCAGCGCCTCCGTCGCACGCCGAGGGGGTTTCGGGAGACGATCAGGCTGCCCACGGCGGGGAGATGCGCGTGCCGTCGACCATGACCGCCTGCACACGCAGACGACCGAGCTGGCGGCGGTCAGCGCCCAGCTGTCGCCGCAGCCGAGCCTCCAGGACGCCCCCCGGCTCCTCGGTCCCGAGGACTGCTGGCAGGTGCAGGGCTCGCCGGTCGACCTGGACCCGGGCCTTGACCTGACCGCCTCCCGGCTCGTGCAGGAGGCGCTCACCAACGTGCGGCGGCAGGCGCTGTCAGCTGCCCGGGCTCTGCGCCCGGACGTGGTGCTCATGGACGTGCGGATGCCCCACCTGGACGGCATCGAGGCGACCCGGCTCATCACCGGCGAGCTGCCGGACACCCGCGTCCTCGTGCTGACGACGTTCGACCTGGACGAGTACGTCTACGCGGCCCTGCAGGCCGGTGCAGCCGGCTTCCTGCTCAAGGACGTGCCGATGGAGGACCTCGTGGCCGGGGTGCACGCCGTGCACGCCGGCGCCTCCCTGCTCTCCCCGTCCGTGACGCGGCGACTGGTCGAGGAGTACGCGGGTCGCCGCACAAGCACTGCTGACGTCCCCGACCTCCCACTCACCCCGCGCGAGAGGCAGGTGCTGCTCCTGCTCGCGCGCGGCCGCTCCAACGTCGAGATCGCCGGTGAGCTGTTCGTGACGGAAGCCACCGTCAAGACCCACGTCACCGCGGTGCTCGCCAAGCTCGGCCTGCGCAGCCGCGTCCAGGCGGTGGTGTTCGCGTACGAGTCGGGCCTGGTCCGCGCCGGCACCGAGTAGGCAGCCGTCGGCGCGTCGCGTGCCGTCTCGCGGGGGCCCTGCACCGAGAAGCCCTCCGTGCGAGCGCTACTGAGCGGTCGGGACCGCGACGTCCACGACGGCCGGCGTGCTGCCCACGGTCGACGGGTTGCCGGTGCTGCGGCCCGCGGGCGTGAGGGCACCGGTCGAGGCGCTGAGGGTGTACAGCGTCGTACGGCCGCGGTCGACGATGCTGACGATGCCGACGTTGGTGGCGCCCTCGTTGTAGATGTCGTACCCGGTCTTGCTCCCGAAGCGGGGAGCCAGGTCGAAGCGCTTCGTGAGCTGTCCGGCGTTCGGGTTGGTCTGCTGCGCCAGCGCACCGAGGGCGCTGTCCAGGTCGAACAGCATCGTGGTGCACGGCGCCGTAGCGGTCGCTACGCAGTCGTTGTTGGTGTACGCGATCGCCACGACGCTCGGCGTGGTCGCGGCGTTGCCGTCGACGTACGCCAGCCGACCGTCGACCGTCACGGCTCCCGTGTCGGGGTTGAGGCGCAGGTCGGTGCCGTCGGTGCTGACGACGCGCAGACGGTCGACCGTCGGGTTGAAGTCGATGCTCACCGCGCCCGCCAGCGGGAACGGCGCCCCGACGGGGATGGCTGCGCCGGCATCACCGAGCCGGTACAGCTGGGCGCTGGTGCCGTTGACGGCGACGCCGTACAGGGCGTCCGTGGACGGGCGGTAGTCGATGGCGGCGAGCTCGTAGCCGTCGGCGATCCCGCTCACCTTGACCGGGTCCGAGACGTCGCTCGGGTTCGAGGCGGCGAAGGTGACCAGGCGGCCGTTCTGGGTCAGTCCCGTGACCGTGAGGTCCTCGTGGGCTGCGAAGGCGGGCAGAGCCGTCCCCACCATGACGGCGGTCGCGGTGGCGGTGCAGAGAAGGGTCAAGGTCCGGCGCACGGGTTCTCCAGCAGGTCGGTGCGCCCCGACGGGGCGCGTCGACGGTGAGTACGCGCCCCGGACCGTCACCGTTCACCCCGTCTTGGGACCTTCTGCGCGGACGCGGCTTTGTTAGAGCGTGGCGCTGAGCACCTCGGCGCCGGCGCTGTCGACCACGACGAAGCCGGTCGCGTCAGCGCGCAGGAGCGCCGACTGCATCCGGCACTTCAGCGTCTTGGGGCCAGTCCCGAGGAACTCGCCTGCCGGCACCAGCTGTCCGCCCTGTGTGCGGAAGGACGCGCGGTAGACGCGGCCGGCGACGAACCCTGACCCTTCGAACTGGGCCTCGACACCCCACGTGTGGGCGACGAGCCCGGCGGAGTCTGCCTGCACTCCTGCGGACGCGCGCAGCGCCACGACCTCGACCGGCGGCGGCGCCGCAGAGGGCACCGGCGAAGGAGCCGGCAGGACCCGCACGCCAGGGGCCGTGGACCGGCCGAGCGCGGTGCCGGCGAGCAGCGCGCCGGCACACAGGGCGACGACCGCAGCGGCAGCAGCTGACCGCCGGGTGTTCCGTCGCACGGCGGAGCGGCGCTGCTCACGTCGTTCCCGGGCCTCGACCAGCTCGCGCTCGGCAGCCACCGCACGGCGGATGCGTTCGCCGAGATCTGCAGGCGGCGTCGGCATCAAGGACAGAGCGTCGGGATCGACGTCCCGCAGATCTGCTGCCAGCGGGGCGATCTCGGCGAGCTCCGCCCGGCAGTCGGCGCAGCCGTCCAGGTGCGCGCGCAGCCCCGCCGCCTCGGCGTGCGGCAGGTCGCCCAGGGCGAACGCCCCCAGCAGCTCCCGCAGACGGCGGTGCTCGTCCTGGCTCGTCACAGCGTCACCCCCATCTCGTCCATCGCCACTCGAAGGGCCTTCAACCCGTAGAACACCCGGCTGCGCAGGGTGCCGACCGGAACTCCCAGCTCGACCGCCACCTCGTCGTACGGACGCTCGCGCAGGTGCGTCTGCACGATGGCCGTTCGGTGCTCCTCCGACAGCCGTCGCAGCGCTTCCTCCACGACCCAGGAGTGCACCAGCCGTTCCGTGTCGTCCTCGGCGCCCCCGGCGATGAGCGCGGCCGCGGGCGGATCCACCAGGTTGCTCTGCCAGGGCCGGGCCTTGGAGGCGCGGACGTGGTCGAGCATCGCGTTGCGTGCGATCGCGAACAGCCACACGCGCAGTGACGCCAGCTGCGGGTCGAACCGATCACGGGCACGCCATGCCCGCAGGAACGTCTCCTGCACCACGTCCTGGGCTGCGCCACCGTCACCGAGCCCACGCAGCAGGAAGCGGTAGATCTCCGCGCCGTGCGCCGCGTACGCCGCGCCGACCGCGTCCTCGTCCCCCAGGCCGGGCTCGACAGCGGTCCGGTCGGCATCTCTGGTCGCCCGCACGCAGGTGCATACGCGTCTGCTCCTGCTCCAGTTCACCGACGCGCAGACCGCGGCCGCCGGTCCCTGCCGACGCAGACGTGTGCGGGCGCTGTGCAGGTGAAGCGACAGCAACCACGAACCAGGTCGCAGGAGCTCGTCCTGTCGTGGAGGCACAGTGCACACCCGTCGTCGTCCGTTGGCCATCGTCGTGGCCGTCGCCGCCCTGCTGGCAGGAGGCGGCGTCGCCCATGCCACGCCTGAGGGCAACCCCCTCACCGCGGGGATGCTCGGCGAGCAGGCGTACGACTACGGCATCCCGCTGCTGGAGTCCGCCCGCGTCCGCCGCGAGATGAGCAGCGTGACGTGCGCGGACAACGAGGGCCATGCACCGGTGAACACGTTCTCCCACGTCCGCCGGTTCCCGGACGCGAGCTTCCGCACGGTGGTGGCCCCCAACACGGACACGCTGTACTCGATCTCGCACCTGGATCTCACGCAGGGTCCGCTCGTGCTGCGCTACCCCGACATGGGGTCGCGGTACTTCAGCTTCGCCATGCTCGACCCATACACCAACGTCATCGCGACACCCGGAGTGCGGGAGGACGGCAACCGGGCAGGGACCGTCGTCGTGCGATGGGCCGGGGCACCCGGCAGGACGGCCACGCCGAAGGGTGCGCGCGCGGTGACGGCGCCGAACCGTCACGTCTGGATCATCGGCCGGACCCTGGCCGGCGACGCCGCCGACCAGCGGCGCGCCTTCGCCACGATGCAGCGGTACCGCCTGACCCGCCTCGACGGGACCCGGATCCCGGTTCCTGCGCCCTGCCCGACCCCGGTGAGGCAGAGCTTCCCGACGCCGAAGGACGGCAAGGCCTTCGCCGCCGCGCTCAACGCGGCACTGGAGGCCGATCCCCCTCCGCGCCGCGACGCGCCGCTGCTGGCACGCCTCCGTCCGTACGGCATCGGGGCCGGCCTGTCGCCGGAGCGGGCCGGGCTCGACCCGGTCACGCTCGCGGCCCTCTACCGGGGAGTCAGTGACGAGGCCGCGCTGCTGCTGCAGAAGGCGAAGGCCGACGCGGCGACCCAGGCCGTGCAGCACGACGGCTGGTTCGAGCCGCCAGCCAACATCGGCCGCTACGGCACTGACTACGCGTTCCGGGCGCGCATCGCCCTGCTCGGGCTCGGAGCGAACACGCGCGAGGAGGCGACCTACCCGACCGGCATCACCGACGGGTCCGGGGTCCTGTACGACGGCTCGCGCAGCTACCGCCTCGTCTTCACGAAGGGCCAGGAACCGCCGGCGCGCTACTTCTGGTCGCTCACCATGTACGACACCGACGGCTACCTGGTGCCGAACGAGGCGGGCCGCTACTCCCTCGGCCCGAGCCACCCGCCGCTGCTGCGACAGGCCGACGGCTCCATCGTGATCGACATCCGGCACACCCGACCGACGGACAAGACCGTGAACTGGCTTCCGTCACCGGCCAGCGGCGGCTTCCGCCTCAACCTGCGCCTGTACGGACCGGCGCCCGCCGCACTCGACGGTCGCTGGACCCCACCAGGAGTGCAGGACCTGGGTCCGGCAGCGCTGCAGGACCGATGACGTCAGGGCCCCCGTCACGCGGAAGTTCGTGAACGGACCGGGAACGGGCCAAGCGCCCTTCGGCCTCCTGACCAGCGATGAACAGCCCCGTGCGGTTGACGCTCTGCAGTGATGGGGATGCGTCGGGTGCTTGCACCCTGGCGGTGGTGAGCAGCTCCCGAGGTGCGGCCCGACCAGCTTGTGCGGACACGATGACCAACAGGACCTGTGATCGCAGCCACCGACCAGAACCGACAGTGTGGGTTGTGGCGCTACTGCCACTTCTGCCGTTGACACAACTGGTTCTGAGGACGCCGCCGCTGCGGCGGCGAAGTCGACATGAGCGGCGACACCAACTCGTGGAGTGCACCGTCCTAGCGACGCTCCGCAGGACGACCGGGCAACAAGTTGCCGCGCATCGTGCGTCGAAGCAGCGGATCGGTCGTGACCTGGCGGCGGGCGCAGATGGTGCTGCTGTCTGCCCAGGGCATGGACGTCGTCGGGATCGCCCAGGTGATGTTCACCAGCCCCGACCGGGTCAGGGACGTGCTGCACAATCTCAACTCTGACGGCTTCGACTCCGTGGTCCCGACGTACGGCGGTGGCCGCCGAAGTTTCACGCTGCCGCAGCGGCAGATCAAGAAGACTGCGCTGGCCAGGCCGACCGATCATGGTCTGCCGTTCTGGACCATGAGAATGCTCGCCTGTTCACCTGTTCACCTGTTCACCCGGTCGGGCTGGGTGCCGCCCCTTGGCGAGATCTGCTGCCCCGTCCTGGTTCATGTGACCGGCCGGTAGCAGCGCCGTTGCACTGGTCGTGGGTCACTTGTGCGACAGGGTGCCGTGCTTGACGTGGCCTTGCCGGAGGATCACGTTGCAGGCGCGCCTGGTCTCGGGTGCTGCTGACCTGACAAGATTGTGCTGCGGGATGCGATCGCCCGTCAGCGTGACGTTGTTCCTGAGGGTGGGCGCGATGGCAACGCAGTTGGTACGCGCGACGGTGGCGATGAGCGCGCTGCTTCTAGCCGCGTCATGCAGCGCAGACAGCACCTCCGTCAGCGAACCGTCGTCGCCTAGTGCTTCGCCGATCCTGAGTCAGCCGCCAGCCGGCCCCGGATGCGCTTCGCTTCCACGCGGCGGTGACAACTCGTACAGGGTCGATGTCGCGGGCACGGTAGAGGTGCGTCAAGAATCCGGACGCCTCGTCCTCGTGGAGGTACTACCAGCACAAGGCTGGACGCATGAGATCGCCCGTGACGACGGCACGATGGTGCAGGTCGCCTTCCGTCAGAGCGCGCAGAGCCGCGTGTTCAAGGCGGCCTTGACCGACGGCGCAATAGTCGTCCAAGTCTGTGGCACCGCGAGCTGAGGCAGTCAGCGGCCACATGGCCGCATTGCCAGCAGCTCGGTGTGGGGGCAGAACCTTGCGCAGGAGGTTGGCGATCAGGCCCTTCGACGGAAGGGGGATGACGTACGAGGGCGAGCGCTGGAGCATCGTGGCGAGCTCTGCCGGCTCGGCGAGCGCGGGCACGAGGGTGACGGCGGTCGCGCCACTGCCGACGACGACGACGAGCCTCCGGGCCAGCGAAGGTGGGCGGGATGCCCGGTAACAAGGTGTGAACAACTCGCGCTGCTCACCAGGTCAGCGAGAGCCTCACAGGGGCTCTGACCTGCGGTTCTTGTGTGCGCTCGGCAGGATTCGAACCTGCAACCTCTTGATCCGTAGTCAAGTGCTCTATCCGTTGAGCTACGAGCGCGCGCGCTCCGGAGAGCAACGAGGGCAGAGCATACCGGCACCTGCTCCGGGCCCCCGGCCGTCCTCTGCGAGGCTGGCGCAGTGGTCACCGGGGCGGCACAGGACGTCGTCCTCGTGCTCGCCGGGCTGGCCGCCGGCGGCATCAACGCGGTCGCGGGCGGCGGGTCGCTGGTCAGCTTCCCGGCGCTGATCGCGGTGGGGCTGCCGCCCCTGTCGGCCAACGTGACCAACAGCGTGGCCGTCTGGCCGGGGTACGTCGGCACGTCCTGGGGCTACCGGGCCGAGCTGCGCCCTCAGGGCCGGCGGCTGCTGGCGCTGGCGCCCGCGGCGGTCCTCGGTGCGGCTCTGGGATGCCTGCTTCTGCTCGTCACCTCGCAGGAGACCTTCGAGCGCATCGTCCCCGTGCTGGTGGTGCTGGGATCGCTGCTGCTCGCGGTACAGGGGCGGGTCACCGATCGGGTCAGGAGCTGGCGGGGCGCCGGTCGGGGGGTTCGCTCCCCGCTGCTGCACGCAGGCATCGCCCTCGCCGGGACGTACGGCGCGTACTTCGGCGGGGGACTCGGCGTGGTGCTGCTCGCCTGCCTCGGGCTGTTCGTCGCCGACGGCCTGCAGCGGCTGAACGCGCTGAAGAGCGCGCTGTCCCTCGTCGTGAACGCCGTTGCCCTGGTGGCGTTCTCGCTGCTCGGGCCGGTCGACTGGCGGTCCGTGGCGGTGCTGGCCCCCGCGGCCCTGGCCGGCGGCTACCTCGGGGCACGGGTGGCCCGCCGGCTCGACCCAGCGAGGCTGCGCGCGGTGGTGGTCGTCTTCGGAGTGGCGGTCGGGATCGCGCTCGCCGTCCGGAGCTAGTGCGCCTCGGGTCCGCGCGGGACCGGGAGGCGGCGCAGCAGGACGCGCGCGTGTTCGGCTGCTCCCTCCAGCCGCTCGGCGGCGTCATCGACCGAGGCGACGAGGCGCAGGGCGGTGGTCACGGCGGTACGGGCACCGCGGACCAGGACGACGTCGCTGCTCACGGGGCAGACCGTGCCAGCGGGGGAACACCGCCGCCGGACACGAATGGACCATCTTCGGTCCGACCGCACAGGTGGCCTACGGAACGGCGCACCCTGCCCGGGCGTACGACGTTCGGGGCGGAGGCGGGGAGATTTGAACTCCCGATGGGCTTGAGACCCAAACCGCATTAGCAGTGCGGCGCCATAGACCGGACTAGGCGACGCCTCCAGGAGGCCTCGCGGCCACCGCGGCGCAGCCTACCGGGGCTCCCCGCGGACCGGCAAAGCCGCCAGCACGAGCGTGAACACGTGCTCCAGCCCGTCGACCTCGTCCATCTGCTCACCGGTGCGCACGAAGCCGAGCCCGGTCAGGATCGCCTGCGACGCCACGTTGTCCGGGGCGGTGCTGCCCAGGCAGCGGACGGCGCCACGGGTCCGCGCCCACGTGAGCAGCCCGGTGGCGATCTCCGTCCCGTACCCCTGGCGCCGGTGCGCCGTCCCGACCCGGTAGCCGACCTCGACGGTCCCGTCGGCGTCGGGCGGGGAGTGGAACCCGCCTCGGCCGACGACCTCCCCCGTGCCGCGCAGGACAGCAGCGCGGAGCAACCAGGGGAGCTCCCGGGGGTCTGCGCGCAGCTGGTCGCGTCGGAGCGCCAGCGTGTAGTCGTCCTCGGCGAAGTCCACCAGGCGCACGTGGAAGGACGCGCCCGCCTGCGCCCGGGCGACGTCGCGGTCCAGCAGCGCCTCGATCACCGACAGCGGCAGCGCGTGCAGGTCGAGGCGTCCGGTCGAGATCACGGAACCAGCCCCGCCGACATGGCAACCGGGAGGGCGCGGGCTGCGTCGTACCGGCACCCGCAGACCCCAGGAGGTCGCCGTGCCGACTCGCCGCTCCCTGTCCGCCGGCGCCGGCGTCGTCGCCGCGCTGGTCCTCGTCGCCGGCGGGGTGAGCCTGCTCCCGGGCGCCGCGCCGACGGCCGCGGCCGACGCCCTCGTGCCGTACGCCGGGTGCGACGAGCTGCTCGCTCAGTACCGCGACGAGCTG
>JBKJQM010000174.1:0-13214 GCA_046594005.1 Mycobacteriales bacterium | reverse complement strand
GTCCGTTCGGTGTGGCTGGTCTCGAGGACCTTCCGGCCCAGGCTGAGGACGAAGCGGGTGATGGCGCTGTCGGCGGCCCAGCGGTGCAGCAGGCTGGCCGGGACGCTCGTCCCGTTGCTGGTGACCGCGGGCAGCGCCCCGGGTCGGCCGTCGAGGGTGTCGGCGGGGACGGTGACGTTGAGGTGCGGCGCGGCCTTGTCGCGCGTGCCGGCGATCCCGCTGTCGAGGTAACGCCGCAGGGCGTTGCGGAACGCGTCGTGGCGGCGCTGCCGCAACGACCGCGGGTCGTCGGTCGGTCCAGCACGTCGGTGCCGTCAGCGCCGGTCCAGCCGCCGTCGCGGGCTTGCTCGAACGCGGCGGTGTCGACGGGGTTGTCGGGGTCGACGGCGGCTTCGGTCTGCAGGACGACGTTGAGCAGCTCCCCGGTCTCCAGGTCGAGCTCCCCGTCGCTGACGTGCCACCCGGAGCCGTCGGAGTTTCGCCGGATCGTCAGGCCGCGCTCGTGATGGGCGTCCCGGACGCGGTCCTCGAGCTGGGTGGGCAGCAGCGCATCAGTGAGCCGCCGCAGCGCGGACGGGAGCAGGTCCGGTTCCAGCCGGGTCGCGAGCAGCACGAACCCCGCTTCCAACCGGGCGTACTGCGAGGACAGCGGCGTGTCCGCGATCGCGGTCAGCGCCTGCCGCAGCTCACCCAGGCGCGGGTCGCCGTCGTCCAGCCCGCCCAGTGCGGTGAGCACCAGATCCGCGACGCCGTCCGTGACGACCGCCCGCACGACGGCCTCGCCGTCCAGCCCGTCGATCAGCCCGTCGGGGCGGTCGACATGACGGCGGACCCGGGCCAGCGCCGTCCCAACGCGCTGCGCTCCCTCGACCGACAACAACCCGGCCTGCACGGCCTCACCCAGCCGGGGCAGACCCGACAGGCGACGCGACAACGCGAGGTCCCCGCGGTCGATGCTCGTCTGCTGCGCAGCGACCCAGGCCGAGGCTGAGCCGGCGCCGTCCAGGACGTGCAGCGTGCGGGTCTCGACATCAGCCGGCCGCGGGAGCACCGCCCCACGCAGCCGCTCCAGCACGCCCAGCAGCGCCGCGGTGTCGGCCAAAGCCTGCGGACCGGGCAGCTCCGCCGGGACCTGCGCCAGCACCCCCTCCACCGCCTCGAGCAGATCAGCGACCGGTGCAGACAGGACCGGGGCGGGAGGTACTGGGCTAGCAGCCTCGTCGGCCCGGTCCACGAACCGCTCGACGATCCCCGAGGCGGACTGCACACCGACGGGCACGGGCGTGCCGAAGACGTCCTCCTCGTACACCAGCAGGTCTTCGAACATGTGTTCGAGTCTATCCGTCACCTGGGTCGCTGACAAGACCCGTGAACATGAGATGTGCTGTTGGGTAGACGGTTTCGCTTTCCGCAGGGCCGATCAGGTGCCTGTCCGGGCCGTTGTTGACCGGCCCGCAGCGAGCGTCGGCATGTTGCTGCCCAGTACGGCGTGTCGCCGACAACAAGCGGAAGACCATCGAGTTGGGCAGCCGAGCCACCGCCGTCAGTCAGGCGGGCGCAGCGGCTCCTCGTCCTCCGCGAGCACCCCGGCGATCTCCCGCAGCCCGAGCCAGCCCGGGTCGTCGAGCACCGTCACGACCGCCTCGTGGCTGCCGAGACCGGCGGGCGGCGAGGCCTCCCAGGCCTCCACCACGGAGGTCGCCCGCAGGTACGCCACCAGCTCGCGCACTCCACCGGCCGTGATCGTGCACACCAGCCGGCCCCTGTCGCCGAGCGCCTCGACGAGCGCCGCCTCCCACGCGAGCAGCTGCGCGTGCTCCTCGTCGTACGGCTGCCCGGTGAGGTCCGGGTCGGCGACGGTCAGCGCCACCGCCAGCTGCACCGGCCAGCCCTCCCAGGGCGCGCCGTCGACGACCGCCTCGTCGAGCTCGAGGACGGTCAGCCCCTCCTCGTCGTCGAGGAGCTGCACCCACTCGGGGCCGATGTCGGACAGGCTCACCGCAGCGCTCGCTCGGACGCCGCGATCTCGGAGCGCTGGCCGGTGGAGCGTGCGATCGCCAGCGCCTGCTCGAGGTGGCCGCGGCCCTCCTGCTCTGCCCCGGCGGCGCGCAGGGCGGAGCCGAGGGCCCGCAGCGCCAGGACCTGCGCGCGCACGTCCTCGGTGGGAGTGGCCACGGCGGCGCGGGCGGCCTCGACGGCCTCCTCGACCCGCCCCAGCTGGAGCAGCAGCCCGGCACGGTGGGCCAGTGCCTGCCGGCGCGGGAACAGCAGCGCCGACGTCTCGGCCGGCGCGAGCGCGCCGTCGAGCTCCTCGAGCGCGGCATCGAGCTCGCCCCGGGCCCGCAGCACCTGCGCGAACAGCACCCGCGCACCGAGAGCGGCCTGCGGCTGCAGGTCCAGCCGGGAGAGCAGCGCGGTGGCGCGGAAGGCCGCAGCCTCCGCGCCGCCGAGGTCGCCCCGGTCGAGCTGCGCGTAGCCGCAGGCCACCAGCGCGAGCGAGCCGATCAGCGGGTACGGCCCCTCGTCGGCCATCCGGACGGCCTGCCCGAGGACGGTCACCGCCTCGTCGCTCCGGTCGGCGCCGCGCGCGGCGATGCCGGCGGCCACCAGCGCCAGTGCCTGGCCCCAGGAGTCGCCGAGGTCGGAGAACCGGCGCCGCGCGTTCTCCGCGTGCACCTCGGCGGTCTCGATGTCGCCGAGCTCTGCGGCGGCCAGCGCGTCGATGGTGAGCAGCGCCGCGACGCCCCAGCGCTCACCGACCGCTTCGCCGAGCGGGAGCACCGACTGGGACAGGTCGCGCGCCTCGGCCAGCCGGCCCTGCAGCAGCCGGACGAAGCCCTCGGTGCCGGCCACCCACGACAAGCCGCCGGTGTCCTCAAGGCCGCTGAACACCTCGGCCGCCTGCTCGAGCGTGGAGTCCGCGAGACCGTAGTCGCCACGGGTCGTCGCGCTCCACGCGATGTGCTGCAGCGCCCAGCCGGCGCCGCGGGCGTCGTCGACCTGCACGGCCAGCGCGTGCGCCTGCCGGAAGTGCTCCTCGGCGTCGCGCAGCTTGCCGTCGAAGTAGTCGAGCAGCCCCAGCTGGCGCAGCGCCTCGCCGGAGAGCCGGTCGACGCCGGCCTCGCTCGCGGCGGCCAGCGCGGAGACGAACGCCTGCCGCGCCGCGTCGACCTTCCCCTGCTTGCGCCGCACCTCCCCGAGGACCACGAGGGCCGCGGCGCGCACGGCGTCCTGGTCGGCCTGCAGTGCGGGCAGCAGCTCGTCCTCGGCCTCGGCGAGGCGGTGCAGGCTCGCCAGTGCCTGGGCGTGTGCGACCCGCACCGGGACGACGATGCTGTCGGGCAGCTGCTCGCCGTAGGCGGGGTGGTTCAGCGCCAGCGCGCGGCCCAGCAGGCCCTCGGCCGGCTCGTTGTCGTCGCGGTTCAGCGCCGCCTTGCCCAGCCGGGCCAGGGCGCTGAAGGCGATCCCGCGCGCCTCCCACGACGGGTCGGTCCGCGGCAGGTCCATCTCGACCGCCAGCCGTACGGCGCGCTCGCCCTGGCTGGCCGCGGCGCTGTCGGCCTCGACGGAGCGGCCGGCTTCCTGCGCCGTCGACTGCGTCCGCTGGGCGTAGGCCGCGGCGGCCGCGTGCCGGCGGGCGCGCTCGGACTTGGCGAGGCCGGCGTACGCGACGTCGCGCACCAGCGTGTGGCCGAACCGGAAGACGCCCTCGTCGGCGTCCGCCTCCAGCAGCCGGCGGTCCACCAGGACCGCGACCGCCTCGCGCAGGATCGCGGGATCGCCGTGCCCAGAGGCCTTCCCGACCGCCTCGAGCCCGTCGAGCGTGAACCGCAGGCCGAGGACGCTGGCGTCGCGGAGCACCCCCTTGCCCGGCCCGTCCAGGCCGTCGATGCGTGCCGCCAGCACCGCCTGCACACCCGCCGGGAGCACGCCCTCGGGCAGCTCGCCGTGCAGCACCCAGCGGTCGTTCTCGCGCACCAGCGCGCCGCGGTCGACCAGCAGGTGCAGCAGCTCGGCGAGGAAGAACGGGTTGCCCTGCGCGCGCGACAGCAGGGCCGTCCGGACGGCCGCATCCAGGTCGTCGTGCGGCGCGCCGAGGTAGGCGCGGAGCAGCCGCTCGGTGGCGGTCTCCTCGAGCGGCAGGATCGGCAGCACCTCGACCTCGGGCAGCCGCTCGGCGAACGCCTGCGGACTCGCCTGCCCGGGCAGCCGCAGCATGTCGGGGCGGCCGACGCCGAGCAGCAGCACCGCTCCCGAGGTCTGCGACGCGACGTCGAGCAGCCCCTCCAGCGTCGTCGGCGTCGCCCAGTGCAGGTCGTCGAGCACGAGCACCAGCGGGCCGTCGGCAGCGAGTGCGGTGAACAGCGCCGCGACCGCCTGCCGCACCTGGTCGCCACCGGCGGGCGTGCCCGGGGTCGCGGTCTCCCGCGGGCTCACCACGGCATCGGGTTCGAGGCCGAGCAGCGTCCGCAGCCGCTCGCCCATCGCGCGCGGCACGGCTCCGGAGTAGGCCGGGTGCTCCAGCCGCGCGACCGTGCGGTCGACGCGGGCGCGGGCCGTCGCCGCGTCGTCGGCCTCGTCGATGCCGCAGGCGGTGCGCACCATGTCGGCGACCGCGGACAGGTCACGCCCCTCGCCGTACGGCGCGCAGCGTCCCCACAGCACCCGCGCGTCCGGCAGCTCGCCCGCGAAGCGCGAGAGCTCCTGCGCCAGGCGGGTCTTCCCGACGCCGGCGTCTCCGGTGACCAGCACGGTACGGCTGGTGCCGCTCTCGCTGACCTCGAGCAGCCGCCCCACCAGGAGCCCCAGCTCGGCGTCCCGCCCGATCATCGGCGCCTCGTCCCCGAGGCCGAGCCGGCTGGCGGAAGCGGGCCGCAGGCCGACCAGCTCGTACGCCGTCACGGGGTCGCGCTTGCCCTTGAGCCGCAGGGGGGCCAGGGCCCGCCAGGACGCGATGGCCATCGTGGCCAGGGCCGTCTCGCGGCCGGCGAACACGGCGCCCACGCCGGCGGCGTCGGACAGCCGCGAGGCGGTGTTCACCGTGTCGCCGATGACGGTGTACGACAGGTGCGCCTGCACCCCGGCGACCACCTCGCCGGTGTTGAGCCCGACACGCAGGCCGAGGCGCCGCCCGCCGCCGCTCTCCTCCTCGACCACGCGGCGTACGGCGAACTGCATCCGCGCCGCCGCGCGCACCGCGCGCTCCGCGTCGTCCTCGTGCGCGGTCGGTGCACCGAACACCGCCATCAGCCCGTCACCGGTGAGCTTGTCGACGTGACCGCCGAACTCCGAGACCGCCTCGGCCAGCGTCGCCAGCACCCGGTCGGTCACGACGCCGACGCGCTCCGGGTCGAGGTCCTCGGACCAGCTGGTGAAGTCCGACAGGTCGCCGAACAGCACGGTGACGACGCGCCGCTCGGTCTCCTCACGCGGGCCGCCGCCCTCGGGAAGTGCTGTGCCGCAGGCGAAGCAGAAGCGGGCGCCCGGCACGGTGGGGCTCCCGCAGAACGGGCAGGTCACGGGTCCTCGGTCCCCGCGAGGTGGCGCAGCTGGGCGCGCACCGACATCTCCGCGGCGCCCCACAGGCCCTGGTCGACGTCCGCGTAGACCACCTCGACG
This sequence comes from Mycobacteriales bacterium, assembly GCA_046594005.1. Classification (GTDB taxonomy): domain Bacteria; phylum Actinomycetota; class Actinomycetes; order Mycobacteriales; family SCTD01; genus SCTD01. Next base: position 7,595 of record JBKJQM010000174.1, on the reverse strand, counting down.
ACCTCGCGCGGGGTGGTGGCACCGGCCGCCACCGCGGTCCGCACCTGCTCGAGGCGTCCCTCGCGGTGGGTCAGGTAGTACTCGGCGACGACGCCGGCGCTGGCCAGCTCAGGGCCGTGACCGGGCAGCACCGTCAGCCCGCCGAGCTCGCGCAGCCGGCGCAGCGAGTCCAGGTAGTCGCCGAGCACGCCGTCCGGGTGGGCGACCACGGCCGTGCCCCGGCCGAGAATGGTGTCGCCGGTCAGCACCGCGTCCGGCAGCACGAACGACAGCGAGTCGCTGCTGTGCCCGGGGGTCCCCAGGACCCGCAGCTCCAGGCCGCCGCCCACGACGACGTCGCCGTCATCGAGGCCCTCGTCGCCGAGCCGGTGCGCCGGGTCGAGCGCCCGTACCGACGCACCGGTCAGCTCGGCGAAGCGGCCGGCGCCCTCGCTGTGGTCGTAGTGCCCGTGGGTCAGCAGCACCGCGTCGACCGGTCCGAGGGCGGCGACCTCGGCCAGGTGGTCCTCGAGCAGCGGCCCGGGGTCGACGACGATGCAGCCCTCGCTGCCGGGTGCGCGCAGCACCCAGGTGTTGGTGCCGTCCAGGGTCATCGGCCCCGGGTTCGGGGCGAGCACGACCCCGGCCGTCGGCGTGACCGGGCGCAGCGCCACGGCGTCAGTCCGCCAGGAACTGCAGGGTGCCGTCGTCGGCGACGACCAGCCGCGGCATCACGGTGGAGATGGTGCGCTCAGCGGCGAGCGCCGCCTCGACGTCGTCGTGCGACGCCAGGTCCTGCAGCACCGCGAGGGTGGGGGGCATGAGGTTCAGCCCCTGCTGCAGCGCGTCCTGCGGCCGCACCCACAGCCGCTCGTCGGCCTCGCTGCCGGCGTCGCGGCAGACCTGACCGGCGGGCATCCGGGCGACGAAGAACCGGGTGTCGAAGCGCTTCGTCTCGACCTCCGGGGTGATCCAGTGCGCGAGCGGGCGCAGCAGGTCGGCGCGCAGCACCAGCGAGCGACGCGACAGCAGCTCGGACAGCGAGTGCTCGCGCGCCTCGAGGGCGGCCCGCTCCGCCTCCCACTCGTCGGTGCTGACGTCGGCGAGGACCTCGTCGGCCGTCGGCCCGGCCAGCAGGACGCCCGACTCCTCGAACGTCTCGCGGACCGCCGCGCACACCAGCGCGCGCGCGAGCGGCTCGTCGACGCGGAAGGCCTCAGCCCACACGGACGGCGGCGGACCGGTCCACGCGATGTCCGCGGTCGCGTCAGCCGGGTCGACCGAGCCGCCGGGGAACACGTGCATCCCCCCGGCGAAGGCCATCCCCCGGACCCGGCGCAGCAGGTAGACCTCCTGGCCGCCCGGGGCGTCGCGCAGCAGGGCGACCGTGGACGCGTCGCGGGTCGGCGCCGGCGTCATCGTGCCGTCCTGCACCGCCTGCGCCCGCTCCAGCAGCCCGGGCGGGAGGAGTCCCTCGGTCACCGGACCTCGACCACCAGCTCGACCTCGACCGGCGCGTCCAGCGGCAGGGCGGCGACGCCGACCGCGGAGCGGGCGTGCTGACCAGCGTCGCCGAACACCTCGCCGAGCAGCTCGGAGGCGCCGTTGACGACGCCGGGCTGGCCGGTGAAGTCGGGTGTGGAGGCGACGAACCCGACGACCTTCACGATGCGCACCACGCTCTCGAGGCCGACCAGGGCGTCGATCGCGGCCAGCGCGTTGAGGGCGCAGGTGCCGGCCAGCTCCTTGGCGCGCTCGGCGGTCACCAGCGCACCGACCTTGCCGACGGCGGGCAGCGCGCCCGCGACCATCGGCAGCTGGCCGGACGTGAAGACGAGGTCGCCGGTGCGGACGGCGGGGACGTACGCCGCTACCGGCGGCACCACCGGGGGCAGCTCCAGGCCGAGCTCGGCGAGCCGCTCGCGGGCGCCCACGTCAGCCCTTGGGCCGCTTGAAGTAGGCCACGAGCTGCTCGCCGCCCCCCGGGCCCGGGACGACCTGCACGAGCTCCCAGCCGTCCTCCCCCCAGTTGTCGAGGATCTGCTTCGTCGCGTGGACGAGCAGGGGGACGGTGGCGTACTCCCACTTCGGCATGGGCGGAGCGTATCGACTGCGCCTAGGCCGTCGCGGTCTCGGCCTCCGCCGCCCGCTTGCGCAGCAGCCGGCGGCGCTCCAGCTCGTTCAGACCGCCCCAGATGCCGTGCGGCTCCTGCACCTCGAGGGCGTACGCCAGGCACTGGGTCTGCACCTTGCACGCACCGCACAGGGCGCGGGCGGCGCCCTCACGCGCGTCCTTCTCGTGCTTGCGCTCGAAGTGCGAGGGGGCGAAGAAGTGGACGGCGTTCTTGGACCGGCACTGGGCGTCGCCGCGCCAGGTGGGCTCGTTGCTGTGGTCGGCGACCAGTCGGGGGGTGTGCATCGCGATCTCCGAGGTGCTCAGGGACGCAGGTGTGGCCCGCGTCACAAGAGGCACAGTTCGCCTCCGTCCCGGGAGTTCCTGCCCGGCCGCCCCAGAACTGTCGTCGAGGTGAGATCAGCCTGTCCTCGCACCCGGTTACTGTCGCCGCGTGTCCCTGAGCCTGGTCGTGGCCGTCCTGGTCCTGCTCGCCGTGCTCGTCCTCGTCGCAGCGGTGGTCGTCGTGCTGGTGACCGTGCTGCGCCGCAGGAAGCGGGACGAGGGCCTGGCCCAGCGCGCGACGACCGTCGACCCGATGGGGCCCGGCCCGCTGACCTCGGACCCGCGGCACCTCAAGCCCGGCGACGTCGTGCGGCTGTCCGCCGAGCCCGGCGACTGGGTCGTGCGCGGGACGCTGGCCTTCGACGAGGACGGCTACCGCTGGAAGGAGCACCTGCTCGACGGCTCCACCGCGGAGGGCGAGCGCCGCCACTGGCTGTCCGTCGAGGAGGACGAGGGCGGCCTCGAGCTCGTCCTGTGGGACCGCGTCGCCGGCAGCGACCTCACCCCCGACAGCGCCGAGGTGGCGCACGGCGGGGTGGCCTACCGGCGCGACGAGCGGGGCCGCGCCCGCTACTCCTCGATCGGCACGACCGGCGCTGCGGAGAGCGGGACGGCGGAGTACGCGGACTACCTGCCCGCCGGCGGCGGCGGCGCGCGGCTGTCGTTCGAGCGCTACTCCACTGCCGGCTCGTGGGAGGTCAGCTCCGGTCGCGTCGTGCTGGCCGAGAGCGTCCAGATCCTGCACAGCTGACGTGCTCGCCCGCCTCGAGGTCCCCTTCGTCGACGCCCGCGCGTCGGCCCTCTCGTGGTGGCTCGGCGACGACGCACCCACGGCGCTGGCCTCGCTCGTCCTGACCGGCTCCGCCGGCACCCTCGAGCTGCGGCTGCTCGGCGCGAGCCACCACGTCGTCGCCTCGGCCGCGGGCGCCCGCTGCCCCGAGGTCGTCGCCTGCGGCGCGCAGGTCGCCCCGCTGCCGGCGGCGCACGACGGCGACGTCGGCGGGGCGCGCTACCGCTTCCGCAGCTCCACCACGGCGTACGCCCCGTCCGCTCTCGCCCGCGTCGCGCGCGACCTGCGCCGTCGCGCGTCCCGGGCTCCGGACGCGATCGTCGGCGTCTTCCCCGGGAGCCCGGACGCGCTGACGGTCCTGTCCGGTCGCGAGCTCCGGCGCGGCTGGGCCTGGTCGAGCTGGCACGTCTACCCGGCGGCCGGCGAGGTCGTGCGCACCCGGTCCTCCTGGGTCGCTGCATGAGTCCGCGTGCGCTGAAGCTGCTGGCCCTCGTGCTGGTCCTCGGCGGGATCGCGGGCATCGTCGGGCTGAGTCAGCGCGGCAACGTGCGCGAGTACGTCCTCAAGAGCTTCGAGGTCACCAGCCGTGACGGCGACTCCTACGTCCTGCAGTCCGGCAAGAACGTCACCGACACCGCGAAGCAGATCAGCGGTACGTGGAAGCCGGCCGAGACGCTCGTCGACCCGGGCGGCACGTTCCTGCGCTACAAGGGCGACATCGTGGCCGTGACGCCGCGCGCCGAGGGCGGCTCGACGGTCTACCTCGACGACGAGGAGCGCGGCTACAACCACTGGTTCCCGTACGTCGTCGGCTTCTGGGGCTTCGGCGGCACGGGCGGCTCGATCGGCGGCACGCGCGGCGGCGGACCGGGGACCGGCAAGTGAGGCGCCTCGCGGCAGGCGCCGCTGCCCTCGGGGTGCTGCTGCTGGCCGCCCCGGCGCACGCGGAGAACCCGGTGCTCGACCCGGCGGACGACACCGACGTGGCGGCGTCCCTGGCGGAGGCCACCGACGTCCAAGGGGTCTGCTACGGCTACACGCTGCGGGTCGACGACGGCGACACCGGCCGGTACAGCGGGACCTACGCCACGTCGAACGCCGGCGCAGGCACCGCCGTCTCGCAGCTGACGAGCGGTTGCGAGAAGGGCACCGTCGACCTGGACGTGAAGATCACCTACACGTCGTCGTACTCCGAGGCCGAGGACAGCGCGGGCTGGAGCCTGATCACGAGCCTGCCGGGCCTGCAGATCTCCGACCTCGAGGACCTCGGCCTGTCGGCAGGCGACCTGCTGCACGACGGCAAGAGCGCGACGACGCTGCTCAACGCCGTCCAGGCCCTGCCGCGCCTCGCGTCCGAGCAGTCCGGCCTGCCGCCGCTCGTGCTCGAGGAGAACACGCAGGCGCTGCCCGCGGACGCCACACCGACCGGCACCCCCGGCAGCGACTGGCTGCGTCAGAACGGCGCGCTGCTGTTCCTCTGCGTCACCGCGATCGCCGGCGGGATCGTCGCCCTGCTCGCCAGCCGCCGCCGGCCGCCCGGCAGCCCGCCGCGCTTCACCAGCTTCGGACCCCCGCCCCGCCCCGGACCCAGGAGCACCCCATGACCCTCGACGTCCTCGACGACCTGGTCCGCGGGGTGCTGGCGACGCTGGCGTACGCCGCCGTCGGAACGGTGGTGCTCGCGCTCGGCTACGTCGTGCTCGACGCCATCACCCCCGGGAACCTGCGGCACCTGGTCTTCGCCGACCACAACCACAACGCCGCGGTGCTTGCCGCCGCGAACGTGCTGGCGGTCGCCGGGATCATCACGACCGCGATCGTCACCGCCGACGACGACCTCGGCCGGGGTGTCGCCGACGCCCTCGTCTACGGGCTGCTCGGCATCGCGCTGCTGGCCCTGTCGTTCAAGGTGCTCGACCGGCTGACCCCCGGCGACCTGGCGCAGATCTGCACCGACCCGCAGGGGACGCCGGCGGTCTACGTGACGGCCGCGTTCCAGGTCGCTCTCGGCGCGGTGCTGGCCGCCGCCATCTCGTGACGGCTGCGACGCCCGAGCTGCGCCTGCCGGTCAGCCGGCGAGCGGCCCGGGTCCTGCTGCTCGCGGCCGTCTTCCTCTGCGCGGCCTGCGGGCTGGTCTACGAGCTCGCGCTGGTCACCCTGGGGCAGTACCTCGTCGGCGGCACCGTCTACCAGACCTCCCTGGTGCTCGGCGTCTTCGTCTGCTCGATGGGCCTCGGGTCGTTCGCCAGCAAGCCGCTGCTGCCCCGCGCCGCCGCCGGCTTCGCCCTCGTCGAGCTCGCCCTGGCCCTCACCGGTGGGCTCAGCGTGCTGGCGCTCTATGCCGCGTACAGCTGGCTCGACCTCTACACCCCCGCGCTCATCGCCACCTCCGTCGTCGTCGGCGGCCTGATCGGCGCCGAGATCCCGCTGCTCATGTCGCTGCTGCAGCGCATCCGCGCCCAGGACGCCGGCGAGGCGGCGGCCGACCTGTTCGCAGTCGACTACGTCGGGGCGCTCGCGGGCGGGCTGGCGTTCCCGTTCCTGCTGCTGCCGCTGTTCGGGCAGGTCCGCGGAGCCGTGGTCGTGGCGGCGGTCAACCTCGTGGCGGCCGTCGTCATCGTCGTGCTGCTCAAGGACGCGCTGTCACCGCGTGCCCGCCGCGGCCTGGCCGCCGGGGTCCTCGCCGTCGCCGCCTGCCTCGCGCTGGCGGGCGTCACCGCCGGCAGCTTCCTCGTCTCGGCGCGGCAGGCCCTCTACGACGACCCCGTGGTCGTCTCCATGCGCTCGGACTACCAGGAGATCGTGCTCACCGAGGCGCGCGGCACCGACGACGTACGGCTGTTCCTCGACGGCGACCTGCAGTTCGCGACCCGCGACGAGCACCGCTACCACGAGGCGCTCGTCCACCCGGCCCTGCTGCCCGGCGCCCGCAGCGTCCTGATCCTCGGCGGCGGCGACGGCCTCGCCGCCCGGGAGGTGCTGCGCCACGACGCGGTGGAGCGCGTCGTGGAGGTCGAGCTCGACCCGGTAGTGCTGCACCTCGCCCGCACCGACCCGCGGATGGTGCGGGCCAACGGCGGCTCGCTCGACGACCCGCGCGTCACCGTGGTCGTCGACGACGCGATGAGCTGGCTGCGGACCGCGAGCGAGCGCTTCGACGCGGTCGTCGTGGACATGCCCGACCCGGACTCGCCGGCGATCGCGAAGCTCTACTCGCAGGAGTTCTACGGCCTGGCCGCCCGTGCATTGGCCCCCGGCGGACGGCTCGTGGTGCAGGCGGGCTCCCCCTACTTCGCGCCCGAGGCGTTCTGGTGCATCGAGGCGACCGTCGCCTCGACCGGCCTGCGCACCGCGACCTACCACGTGGACGTGCCGAGCTTCGGGGACTGGGGCTTCGTGCTGGCGGCCCGCGGCGCGGCTCCTGTGCCCTCGGTCGACCCGGCGGTGGCGCGCGAGCTGCAGTTCCTCGACGGCGACGTGCTGGCCGCCGCCACCGTCTTCCCGCGCGACCGCGGACAGGACCGCTACGACGTCGGGATCAGCACCCTCGACCGGCCGCGGATCCTGCAGTACGAGGCCCGCGGCTGGAAGGGCTACTGACCCGCCGGCTGCACGCGGTTCCCGTGGATCCAGGACCGAAGTACCCCGTGACACCCGGGACCGTCCGATCCTAACGTCCGCGGCGCGCCACGAGAGGCGTGGCTGCAAGGGGGGTTCGACATGCGCACAACGATCAAGGCTGTCGCGGTGGGAATGGTCGCCGCGGGCGTCGCGGTGGTCGCGCCGGGGGGCACGGCGCTGGCAGACCCGGGTGGCCAGCCCTTCACGCTGACCTGCGCGGGCCAGACCTACGACGTCACGACGCCGCCCGGGCACGGCGACTTCACGCCCGCCTTCGACCTCAACGGAACGCGGGTCTTCATCCCGGTCTCCTTCGGGGCCTTCACCGGCACGATCACCGGCCCCGCGGGCTTCACCGACACCTTCACCGACCCCGAGACGGCAGTGAAGGGCAGCGGCAAGCAGGGCAACACGACGGAGTGCACCTACCGCTTCGTCGACACGTCCACGCTGACCGCCGCGGAGGCCGCGGCTGAGGGCCTGCCGGGTCCGGGCACCTACACGTTCGTCGGCACGGGCACTGTCACCGGTCAGATCCGCGGTCACTGAGCCGCCCCGCCACGGCCGGACGTGACCCGGCCCTCACCCGGGATCGTGGGCGCGGGCCGGGGAGCCGACCTACCCTGACCGGATGGCTGACTTCCCGGACGTGCGCCTGCACGTCGTGACCGGCAAGGGCGGCACCGGCAAGACCACGGTGGCCGCTGCCCTGGCCCTGGCCCTCGCGAGCGGCGGCAAGAAGGTGCT